>JALGUI010000112.1 GCA_029820915.1 Candidatus Zipacnadia bacterium
GCCCTGCGGGTCATCGGCCGCCTGACGGAGCTTCCCTGGCGCATCTTCTTCCCGCCGGGGCCCCAGCCGACGCCGCCGCCGGTGGCGATGCTCGTGTCGGCCATGGCGTGGGCGGCGGCCGGCGTTCTCATCGGCGCCGCGCTGTGGGCGGCAGCACACGCCCGCGCACCCTCCCGCACCGTGACCGACGGTCCCGACCCTGAGGCCGACAGGGCGTGATCCAGAGGGCGCCGCGCACGCGTCGTTCCGTCGGCGGACCGGCGGGAGGTGTGGTGGTCGGCGGCGGAGAAGGTGGCCGTGGACTTCGAGGACGGCGTGCCGACGCGCGCGGAGGCGCCCTGACTCCGTGGCCGGGCCGGCAGAGGGAGTGACATGGAGACGATCAAGGTCGCGGTGATCGGATGCGGCGCATTCGCGCGCTCGCAGCACTTCCCCAACATCGCGCAGTCCGAGCTGGTCGAGCTGGTCGCGGGCTGCTCGCGCAGCGAGGCGAACCGCGCGTGGGTGGAGGACAACTACTCGCCGCGCTACACCACCCCCGACGCGGACGACGTCCTCGATGACCCCGATGTGGACCTGGTGATCCTGTCGGTGCCGCACAGCGTGCACTTCGAGCTGATGCTGGCCGCCATCGAGGCCGGCAAGCATGTGCTGGCGGAGAAGCCGATGACGATGGCGCAGGAGGAGTCCTACCGCGTCGTCAAGGGCGTGAAGGACGCCGGGGTGAAGCTGTGCGTGGACTACAACCGACGCTTCTCGCCCTCGATGGTGCACATGCGGGAGGCCTACCACGCGCACCGCGGCACACCGAGGGTGGGCGCGGGACAGTTCATCGAGGCCGCCGACCGCCCGCTGTTGCCTGAAGAGGACGCCTCGATGCTCATGATGCGCATCAACGACGAGTCCAGCACTTACCGCCCGGTGCACATCGACTGGCTCACCGGCGGCGGCGAGATCATAGGTGAGGCCTGCCACTGGCTCGACCTGGCGTGTTGGCTGCTGGACGAAGAGCCGGTGCGGGTGTTCGCGACCGGCTCGAGCCGCCTGTCGCACATCATCACCCTCGACTTCCCCAGCGGCGCGCACGCCTGCATCTGGTTCTCGCCCACCGGCACCTTCCGCTACCCGAAGGAGCTGTACGAGCTCACCGATCACTATGCGCTCTTCCGCAACCTGTGCTTCGTCGAGACCCAGGTGTTCGGCCGGGGCGAGCCCGAGATCACGCTCTTCGACCTGCAGCACGACGAGCTGCCCGAGATCGGCTCTGAGAGCGGGCACTCGGGGTACGTCGCGAAGCTCAACGAGCGGGCGAGGATGCACGCCGACAGCGGCGGCGAGCGGTGGCCGAACATCAGCCCGGACAAGGGGCACTTCCAGTTGCTCGAGGCCTTCGCACGTGCCATTGTTGAGGACCTTCCCTCGCCCATCGACGAGTGGTCCGGCGCGCGTGCCACCTATCTGAGCCTGCGGGCCATCGAGTCCATCAGGCTTGGCGCGCCCGTGCCGATAAACGTGGAGGAGATGCACTTCTTCGTGGACTGAGACGTGGCGGGTCGGCGCCCCACAAGCGCCGCCGCGCCGCGTTGTGCCTGCAGGCGCACCAGACGGGCTCTGAGCGGTGTGTCGGCAGAATCTTAACGTGACGGGCCGTCGCGGGGTGAGGTCCGAGCTTGACCTCGCCGCCAACGTTCGGGTACAGTTGCTCGTGCGCTTGCGGCCAATGCCCGCCGGCTGTCATGCTGCGCAGCGCAGGTGACTTCATTGCGTTCTGCAATACTCAACCGCTTCGTGCAGAAAGTCGCGCAGATCATCCAGACCGAGGGCGCCGCATGTTTCTCCCTCGGCGTCGCCGACAACCGCCTGCATCCGCAGGCGGTGGTTAGCAGGCGCGACGGGATCTCGCGCGATTCCATCGGCCACGTGGACATCGACACCGACACGGCCTTCGCCCGCGCCGTCAGCGAGGCGCTGACGAGCAAGGGGCCGGTGGTGCTCACCGACGCCACGCGCATCGACCGGCTCACCGTGCAGCCACCGGTGCTGGTCATGCCCATCCTGTGGGAGCGTGAGCCGCTGGAGAGCGAGGAGGAGCCGGTCCAGCGTCCGGTGGGCGTGCTGACTCTGTGGGCCAAGCGCGGCGGCACGTACGATGAGGACGACTACAAGCTGGCCGAGACGCTGTCCGGACAGGCCGCGGCGCTGCTCGTCGAGGAGCAGCTTGACGAGTTCGACGACATCCAGGCGGCCTTCTCGACCGTCCCCGTCGGCCTGATGCTGGTGAGCTCGGAAGACGAGGTGCTCGTCGCCAACGGCGCCGCCATGCACGTCATCGGCATCGATCCGCTGCAGGGCCGCAGCGTCCAGGGGGTGGACTACGGGGAGCAGCTCACCGAACTGATGTCGGCCGTGCGCGAGAGCCCTGAGGGCAACGCCGCCGCCTCGTTCACCAGCCACGACAACGACACCTTCGGCAGCAGCGCCCAGATGACCCAGGATGGCCAGGTCATCCTCGCCTTCACCCAGAACCCCTTCAGCACCGCCGCCGAGGAGTTGACGGGCCAGGTCGCCCATGAGCTGCGCACCCCGCTGACGGTCATCCAGGGCAACCTGCAGACCATCGACGCCCTGATGGAGGGCGGCATCCACCCCGAGGACTACGACATCATCCAGGAGTTCACCGACACCGCCCTCATCCAGTCGGCCCGCATGTTTCGGCTTATCGCCGAGACCCTCAATATATCGCGCATCCACGCCGGCAAGGAACTCGAGCTCGAGCTGGAGGAGTTCGACCTCATCGAGGCGCTGAATCAGATCCTGACTGAGCTGGCCGACTACCTTATGGCCCACGACCTGGATGTGCAGGCCCCGGACCACCTGATGATCGAGGGCGACCGCGGCAAGATCATCGCGATCTTCGACAATTTCCTTAAGAACGCCACCAAGTACTCGAACACCGGGACCACCATCACGATCCGGGTCTATGAGGTCAACGCCGACGAGGTGGCGATCGAGGTTACCGACCAAGGCATCGGCATCCCCCCTGACGCGCTGGGCAAGATCGGCAAGGAGGTCGGCTTCCGCACCGACCTGTCCAAGAAGCAGGCGGGCGGCATCGGCCTCGGCATGGTCTACACCCGCCGCGTCACCGAGGCCCACGGTGGCCACATGGAGATCGAGAGCGAGGTCCAGGTCGGCAGCACCTTCCGCTCGATTATCCCCAAGCAACAGCCCGACGAGTAACCTCCCCCGCGCCATGGACACGATACGCATCCACAACATGAGCTTCTACGGGCATCATGGGGTGGAGGCGTCGGAACGCGACCTGGGCGGCCGGTTCCACGTGGACGTCGAGCTGGGCCTTGACCTGCGCGCCGCCGGCGAGAGCGACGAGGTCGGCGATACCGTGGACTACAAGGCGGTCTACCAGCTCGTCTCCGGCATCCAGCGCGCCAACCGCTTCCGGCTCCTCGAAGCCCTCGCCCAGGCCTGTGCCCAGGCGATCCTCGACCGCTTCGACGTCGAGGAAGTCACGGTCCGCGTGCGCAAGACCGGCGTCCCCCTCGGCGGGCTGATAGACTACGCCGAAGTCGAGATCACCCGGCGCCCCGATCGCCCGTAGCGGCGGCCCCCGCTCGGCCGCCTGCTCGCACCAGGCAGTTCGGACCGCAGCGGTCGCCGCAGTCGGGCTCACACGGCTCGATGTGCACGACCACCGCCGTGCGTGGCAGCCGGCTCGTGATCCCGTCGGTCACCTCGTCGGCGACCTGGTGGGAGGCCGCGACCGTCATCTCCGGATCGACGAGCATGTGCACATCCACGAACCGCTGGCTGCCGGCCTTGCGCGTGCGCAGCTTGTGGTAGCCCCGCACCGCCGGCGCATGGGCCTCCAGCACGGCGCGGATCGCATGCTCCTCCTCCTCAGGCAGCGCCATGTCCATCAGGTCCCGCGCCGACCTGATCGTCAGCCTCCAGGCGGCGTGGATGATCATCAGCGCCACGCAGATGGCGGCCACGGGGTCGATCCAGTGCGCGTGCAGCGTGGGGACGAAGCGGCCGGTGAGGGCGATGACGCTGAGAGCGGCCGCCACGCCCACGGAGGTGTAGACGTCGGTGCGCAGGTGCCAACCGTCGGCCTCCAGGGCGACCGAGTCCGCGGCGCGCGCCACGCGGAGGAGCATCTCCGACACGATGGTGTTGACGACGGCTGAGAGCGCCATGACTGCGATGCCCCAGCCCAGCATCTCGACCTCGTGGTCGCTCAGCAGCTTGCGGCCCGCCTCCCAGATGATGTAGGCGGCGGCGCCGAAGATCAGGAGGGCCTCGATGGTCCCGGAGATGTTCTCGGCCTTGCCGTGGCCGTAGGGATGGTCGTCGTCCGCCGGGACGGCCGCCGCGCGCACCGCGAACAGCGCGATCAGCGCGGCCACCAGGTCCACGGCCGAGTGCACCGCCTCGCTGATAACCGCCACCGAGCCGATGGCGATGCCGACCACGAGCTTGAGGAGCACGAGCAAGCTGTTCGAGGCCACCGAGAGCGCCGCCACGCGGGTCGTCGCTCTCGCGCGCTGCCGGCTGTCCATTGTCGTCTCTCCAACGAGGGTCACGACAGATGCACGGGTCGGCCCACGGCGCGCGGCGCTCGTGGCCGACCAGACCGAGTCTATGCCCGGTTGCGGCGCAAGTCAAGCGCCTCCGACGGCGCCCACGCCGCGGTTCGTAGCCGGCTTGACAGCGCGCGGGGCGTGTGTTAGCGTATGCCCACAATCGTGCTGCACTGCCGGCGCGCGGAGAGGTCCTCATGGTCGGCGCTCGACACGCCCACTTCCGCTACCATAGTTACCACGGGCCTCGTCCGCGGCCGAGGGATCTCCGCTAGCAGCACAGCATCCTGACAGATCCCGACGCCGCGGCCGACAACCGCGGCGTTTCTTGCTGTGAGGTGCGCGCTTGTCTGACAACGCGAGTCGCAGGGAGCCAGCATCATGGAACCGGCGTTCGATGACCTGAACATCTTCAGTGGGAACGGCAGCGTTCAGCTCGCAGGCGCCGTCGCCGACTCGCTGAGCACGCGCATGTCGGAGGCCACCGTCACCAAGTGGTCCAACGATGAGATCCGCGTGCAGCTCCATGAGAACGTGCGCGGCAACGACGTGTTCATCTTCCAGTCCTTCGGCGACGAGGTCAGCGATCGGCTCCTGGAGCTGTGGCTGATGATCGACGCCGCCAAGCGCGCGTCGGCCGCGCGCATCACGGCGGTCGTCCCGTGGTACCCGTACAGCAAGCAGGAGCGCAAGTTCCGCGGTCGCGAGCCCATCTCGGCCCGCCTGGTCGCCGACCTGACCGTCGCGGCCGGCGCGAATCGCATCGTCACCATGGACCTGCACGAGGGCGCCATCCAGGGCTTCTTCGACATCCCCATGGACCACCTGCCCAACCTCCCGGTCTTTCTCAACGTGTTCCGCAGCGAGGGGCTCACCGGCGAGGACACCGTGATCGTCGCACCGGACGCCGGTGCCGTGGAGCGCGCCAGCGACCTCGCCCGGCACCTCGACTGCGGTATCGCCGTCATCTTCAAGCGGCATCCCGACGAGAACCTCGAACTCGCGGACACGATTGAGACCGTCGGCGACCTCGACGGCAAGCGCGCGCTGATCGTCGATGACTTCATCTTCGGCGGCAGCACGCTCGTGAACGCCGCCACCGAGGTCGTGGAAGCGGGGGCGACCGAGGTCAACGCCTGCATCACCCACGCGATCATGTGCGGTGACGCGCCGCGCCTGATCGGCGCGTCCGAGATCAGCACGCTCTACGTTACCGACACCATCCCGCCCAGGCGGGACACGCCGGACAACGTCACGATCGTCTCGGTGGCGCCGCTGCTGGCCGAGGCGGTACGCTGCATCCACGAGGACCAGTCGATGAGTCAGCTCCTGACCCAGATCGTCGATCGCGGCCATGGCTAGTACTAGGTTGCGGAATTGCCCGCAAGCTGGTCGACGCGTTGGGCCTCACCCCCCGGCCCCCTCTCCGTCCCGGAGAGGGGGAGGACACAACCCTTCTAAGATGAACAAGAACGAAAACCGATCGCTATCCCCCTCCGGAACGGAGGGGGTGCCCGAGCGCAGCGAGGGCGGGGGAGGCCCGAATTGACCTACGCGAACTTCTGCAACTGAGCACTGGTCGGCCCACCCGCACCCAGGAGGTGAACCGACGTGGCGAACGCAGAAGAGCTGATGCGCGCGACCGTCAGGCGCATCGTCCCGTACTCGCCGGGCAAGTCCTCGGCCGAGGTCATGGCGGATCTCGGCATCGAGAAGGTCACCAAGCTTGCCTCCAACGAGAACCCCATCGGCCCGTCGCCGCGAGTGATCGAGGCGATGTGCGAGGCGGCCTCCGAGGCGCACATCTACCCCGACCCGCAGTGCGTCGAGCTGACCGACGCGCTGGCCGATATGCTGGGCGTGGATCCGGCCACCGTCGTCGTGGGCCGCGGCTCCGACGAGGTCATTCACATGCTGGGCCTCGCCTTCGTCGATCCGGGCGACAGCATCGTCTTCTCGGTGCCGCCCTTCGCCGTGTACCCGTACACCGCGCGGCTGATGGACGCGGAGGAAGTCACCATCCCGCACCGCGGCTTCCGCCACGACCTCGAGGCCATGGCCGACGCGATCGACGAGACGACCGGCCTCGTCTTCATCTCCAATCCGTACAACCCGACGGGCACGATCATGACCGCGGAGGAGATCGACGCCTTCATGAGCCGCGTGCCCGACACGTGCATCGTAGTGTTCGACGAGGCGTACTTCGAGTACGCCGACGCTCCGGACTACCCGGACACGCTGGCGTACGTGCGCGAGGGCCGGCGCTGCGCGGTGCTGCGCACCTTCTCCAAGGTGTATGCGCTGGCCGGCCTGCGTGTCGGCTACGGCGCCGCGCCGGTGGACATCACGAACGCGCTCAAGCAGGTGCGCGAGCCCTTCAACGTAGCGTCCATGGCGCAGGTCGCCGCGCTGGCGGCGCTGCACGACCGCGAGCACGTCGAGCGCTGCGTGGCCGTCAACCGCGAGGGCCGCGAGTTCCTCTATGCGCAGATCGGCCAGATGGGCCTGGACTACGTGCCCACGCAGGCCAACTTCGTGTTCGTCGATGTCGGCATGGACAGCGTCGAGTGCTTCGACGCGCTGATGCGCCGGGGCGTAACGGTGCGCACCGGCGATATCTTCGGGCTGCCGACCTTCATCCGCGTGACCATCGGCACTCGGGAGCAGAACGAGACCTTCGTGACGGCATTGCGGGAGACCCTGGCCGCGCGGGGATCGCGGCCGGGCCCTCGGTAAGGCGGTGGGCTGACATGATCATCGTAATGCGGCTCGACAGCACTGAGGCGGACATCGAGCTGGTCGTCGATCGGCTCGACGAGCGCGGCTACGGGCACCATCTCTCGCGGGGGGAAGAGCGCACCATCATCGGGGCCATCGGCGCTCCCGACGACGAGAAGGAAGTCGTCGCCGGGCAGTTCTCGGTGCTCCCCGGCGTCGAGCGCGTCGTCCCCATCCTCAAGTCCTACAAGCTGATCAGCCGCGAGTACAACCCGCGGCCGTCGTCGGTGATGGTCGGCAACGCGCGAGTGGGCGGCGGGCACCTCGCGGTCATCGCCGGGCCGTGTTCGGTCGAGAGCGCCGAGCAGGTCCTGCAGACGGCGCGCGCGGTTCGTGACGCGGGCGCCGCGGCCCTGCGCGGCGGCGCCTACAAGCCGCGCTCCTCGCCCTACAGCTTCCAGGGCCTCGGCAGCGAGGGCCTGGAGTACCTCGTGGCCGCCCGGGAGCAGACCGGCCTGCCCATCGTGACCGAGGTCATGAACGTGCGACAGCTCGAGGGCGTGGCCGAGGCCGCCGACTGCATCCAGATCGGCGCGCGCAACATGCAGAACTACGACCTCCTCACGGAGGCGGGCGGCTGCGGCAAGCCGGTCATGCTCAAGCGCGGCTTCTCCTCGACCGTCGAGGAGTGGCTGAAGGCCAGCGAGTACATCGCCGCCGCCGGGACCCTCGACATCATCCTGTGCGAGCGTGGAATCCGCACCTTCGAGACCGCCACCCGCTTCACCCTGGACCTGGGCGGCATGGCCGCGGCGCGGCGCGAGACCTTCCTGCCCATCGTCGCGGACCCCAGCCACGCCGTCGGGATCAGTTCGCTCGTGCCGCAGATGGCGCTGGCGGCGGTGGCCGCGGGCGCGGACGGGCTGCTCATCGAGGTGCACCCGCGGCCCGACCAGGCGCTCAGCGACGGACCACAGTCGCTCACCCCGGCGGCGTTTGCGGAGCTGATGGGCCAGGTGCGCACGGTGGCGGAGGCGGTCGGACGCCAGGCGTAGAGGGGAGGCGCGGTCGCTGATCTTCGAGCGCGCGGCGGTAATCGGCATCGGCCTGATCGGCGGGTCGTTCGCGCTGGCCGCGCGCGAGGCCGGCGTGGTGGGGGAGGTCGTCGGCGTTGCGCGCAGCGAGCGGACGCTGCTCGAGGCCGTCCACGTCGGCGCGGCGGACCGCACCACCCCCGACCCGGTTGAGGCCGTGCGCGGCGCCGATCTCGTGTACGTCGCCACGCCCGTGGCGGCTATCCCCCGTGTGTTCGAGCAGATCGCCCCGGCCCTGCGCGACGGCTGCGTGGTCACCGACGCAGGCAGCACCAAGCGCGCCATCATGGCCGCGGCGGACGCCTTGCCCGACGGCGTCGATTTCGTCGGCGGACACCCCATGGCCGGCTCCGAGCAGGCCGGCATCAGCGCAGCGAAGGTACACCTGTTCCACGGTCGCACCTACCTGCTCACGCCCGGGCTCGGCGCCGACGAGGCGCTGGCACGCGTCTGCGCGGTTGTCGAGGCGATCGGCGCGCGTCCGGTGGTGGTCGATGCCGAGACGCATGACCGCATCCTCGCCCGCACCAGCCACCTGCCGCACGTGGTCGCCGCAGCGCTGTGCTCCGCTCTGGCCGAGTGCTGTGCCGAGAGCGACTTCATCGCGGACGGCCTGCGTGATACGACGCGCATCGCCGCCGGGCCCACGGAGGTCTGGCGCGAGATCCTGACGGCCAACGCCGACGAAATGCTGGCGGCGCTCGACCAGTTCCTGGCCGAGGCCGCGCGCTACCGGGATGCCCTGGCCACCGGCGACGAGGCCGCGCTGACCGGGCTGCTCGAGGCCGCACGCGCGTGGCGAGAGGGGATGGCCGAGCGATGAGGCTGCGCGTGCCGCCCTCGGGACCCCTGTCGGGGTCGGCGTGCGCGCCCGGCGACAAGTCGATCTCGCACCGTGCCGCGCTGCTGTCGGCCATCGCGGAGGGCCACGCGCGCATCGAGGGCTTCCTCGAGGCCGATGACTGCCTGCGCACCGCCGACGCCCTGCGCGCGCTCGGCGTCCGCATCGACGCCCCGAGCGTCGGGACGCTCGAGGTGCATGGCGCGGGGCTCGAGGGCCTGCGCGAGCCGGACGGGCCGCTGGACATGGGCAACTCGGGCACCGGCATGCGCCTGCTCATGGGCCTGGTGGCCGGGCGTGAGTTCGCGACGACCCTCACCGGTGACGAGTCGCTGTCACGCCGCCCGATGGACCGTATCGCCGAGCCGCTGGGCCTGATGGGCGCGCGCGTCGAGGGCCGCGGCGAGCGCTGCCTCCCGCCGGTCACCGTGCACGGCGGATCGCTGCGCGGCGTGACCTACCGCCCGCCGATGGCGAGCGCGCAGGTCAAGTCCGCGGTGCTGATGGCCGGGCTGTCGGCGGAGGGCGCGACCACCGTCGTCGAGCCCGCCGCCTCGCGCGATCATACCGAGCGCATGCTCGCCGCCATGGGCGCCGACGTCGAGGTCGATGGGCTCACCATCACGCTCCGCCCCGGCCGGACGCTGCGCGCCCGGTCGATGCGCGTGCCGGGCGACTTCAGCTCCGCCGCGTTCCTCCTGGTCGCGGCGCTGCTGGTCGAGGGCAGTGAGGTGCTGGCCGCGGGTGTGCTGCTGAATCCCACGCGCACGGGCCTGCTCGAAGCGCTGGCCGCCATGGGCGCGGACATCGAGATAGCCGACCGCCGCGACGAGGCGGGCGAGGAAGCCGGCGACGTCGTGGCGCGGGCGGGAAAGCTGACTGCGGTCGAGGTCGGCGGCGAGCTGATCCCGCGCATGATCGACGAGGTGCCGCTGCTGGCCGTGGCCGCTACGCAGGCCGAGGGCACGACGGTCATCCGCGACGCCGGCGAGCTGCGCGTCAAGGAGAGCGACCGCCTTGCGGCGATGGCGCGGGTGCTGACCGCCATGGGCGCGGACGTGACCGAGCTGGGGGACGGGCTGGCCATCGCCGGGCCAACGCCCCTGACCGGCGCGGCCATCGACAGCCGCCACGACCACCGCATCGCCATGTGCGCGGCGGTCGCGGGGCTGGTGGCGGAGGGGGAGACCGTCATCGAGGGCGCGGAGTGCATCGGCACCTCGTTCCCGGGCTTCGCCGCCACGCTGCGCGGGCTCGGCGCCGAGTGTCTTGAGGAGACCGGCTTTTTCCCGCGTAGGTCGGGCTTCCAGCCCGACTCCGTTCAGCGAGGTGCATCATGAGCGAGCGAACCGGCTGTATGGTGGCGATCGACGGCCCGGCGGGCGCGGGCAAGAGCACCGTCGCCAGGGCCGTAGCCCGGCGCGCCGGCTGCACGTACATCGATACCGGCGCCATGTACCGCGCCGTGGCCTACCGGGCGTTGCTCGACGGCCTGCAGGTCGGCTCGGACGACAGGGCGATCGGCGAGCTGGCCGGGACGCTGACCTTCGAGTTCCGCGACTCGGATGGCGGCGACCACCTGTTCGTCGATGGCGAGGACGTCGAGGGCCCGATCCGGACGCCCGAGATCGGCAACCTGTCGTCCTCGGTGTCCACGATCCCGGCCGTGCGGGAGCACCTGGTCGCGGCGCAGCGCCGCATGGCCGAGACCCGGTCGGTGGTCATGGAGGGCCGCGACATCGGCACCGTCGTGTTCCCGGATGCGCTGCTGAAGGTCTTCCTGACCGCCTCGGCCGAAGAGCGGGCGCGGCGCCGCTACGAGCAGTTGATCGCCGGGGGCGAGGACGTGAGCTTCGAGCGCGTGCTGGCCAATCAGCGCGAGCGCGACGAGCGCGACAGCTCGCGGGCCATCGCCCCGCTGCGCCGGGCCGAGGACGCCGTCGAGGTCAACAGCGACGGCATGAGCGTCGAGCAGGTCATCGACCGGGTCGTGGAGTTGCTCGAGCGGCGGCTGGAGGAGCGCGATGAACAAGGCGCCTGAGCCGCCTCGCAAGTGGACCTGGCCGCACTACCGCTTCGCGCAGTGGTGCCTGCCCAGGATCCTGCGTCTGCTCGGCGGCTGGCGCGTCGTGGGCCACGAGCACGTGCCGGCGGAGGGCGGTGCGGTCATCGCATCCAACCACCTGAGCTTCCTCGATCCGCCGGCGGTCGGCGTGGCCATGCGGCGGCGCACCTACTACTTCGCGAAGTCCGAGCTCTTCGTCCCGGTCTTCGGCTGGATCATCCGCAAGTGCTACGCCTTCCCGGTGGAGCGTGGGTCGGCGGACACGCGCGCGCTCAAGGAGGCCATCAAGCTCCTCAAGGGCGGGGAGCTGCTCACCATGTTTCCGGAGGGCACCCGGAGCCGCGATGGGGAAGTGCATGAGTTCGACCTCGGCGCCGCGCTGGTCGCCTCGCGCGCCGGCGTGCCCGTCATCCCATGCGCGCTGACCGGCACCGACGTGGTCATGCCGCTGGGCGCGAGGTGCTTCCGGCGCGGCAAGGTTGCGGTCAGCTTCGGGGAGCCCATCGACACGCTGCAGCACGGCCCGAAGCCCGGCAAGGAGGACCTGCAGCGCATCACCAGGCGGCTCGAGGAGGCCGTCCGCGCGCTCAAGGCCGAGCAGGCGACCTTCCTCGCGCATCAGTCGGGGGCCCGGCGGCAGGAAGCCGAAGTCTGAAGTCCCGCACAGGCGGGGGAGGAGATCGAGATGCTCGACGCGATCAGCAGGCGATGCAGCGTTCGATCGTACACCGACGCGCCGGTCGCCGAGGAGGACCTGCGGCAGGTCCTCGAGGCCGCGCTGTCGGCGCCGACCGCCAACAACGTGCGACCGTGGCACATCGTCGTGGTGACCGACGCGGCGAAGCGCGCGAAGCTGGCGCAGGCCCATCAATGGGCGCGCTTCTGCGCGCAGTCGCCGGTCGTGCTCGTCTTCTGCGCCGACGCGGGCCACCAGCCGCACTGGTGGATCGAGGACACCTGCGCGGCGCTCGAGAACGCGCTCATCCAGGCCACCGACCTTGGCCTGGGGACCTGCTGGATCGGCATCCGTGGCGGCGAGGGCGGCCGCGAGCCGGGCCCCGAGCGCGAGGAGTTCGTGCGCGAGGCGCTGGACATCCCGGCGACCATCCGCGTGCTGGGGCTGGTGAGCCTCGGCCACCCGGCCGGCGAGCTCACGCCCAAGCCGCCGGGCCCCATGGACGCGGTGCATCGCGAGAGCTGGTAGGCGGGCCGTCGTGCGCATCACGTCGCACCTGAGGTGGCACCATGGCCAAGACGGGCGGACCGTATGTGCTGGGCATCGACTGCGGCACTCAGAGCCTGCGTGCCGCGCTGTTCGACCTGGAGGGCAACATGCTCGCCTCGGACACGCAGCCCTACCCGATCGACTACCCTGAGGTGAGCTGGGCGGAGCAGAATCCGGAGCACTGGTGGCAGGCGGCGCGCGTCACCGTGCCGGACGTGCTGCGCATCGCGGGCGTCCACCCGAGGCAGGTGGCCGGTGTCAGCGTGGACGGCACGTCCTGCACGGTCGTCGCCTGCGATCGAGACGGTGTCCTGCTGCGCCCCTCGATCCTGTGGATGGACCAGCGGGCGCACGAGGAGGCCGAGCAGGTCACCGCGACCGATGACGCCGTCCTGAAGTACGCCGGCGGACCGGAGTCGCCCGAGTGGATGATCCCCAAGGCCATGTGGCTCAAGCGCAACGAGCCCGAGACCTACGAAGGGGCCGCCGTCATCTGCGAGGGCACCGACTGGCTGATGTACCGGCTCACCGGCCGCTGGACGGCGTCGCTGAACGCCGCGACCTGTAAGTGGAACTATGCGCGCCCCGAGGGCGGCTGGCCCGACGGACTGCTGGCGACGCTCGACATGACCGAGCTGCGCGACAAGTGGCCCGGCGACGTGCTGCCCATGGGCGAGAAGCAGGGGGAGGTCACGCTGCGCGCCGCGGAGGAGATCGGGCTCGCGCCCGGCACGCCGGTCGCCCAGGGCGGCATCGACGCCTACGCGGGGATGTTGGGCCTCGCGGTCGTCCGGCCGGGGCGCCTGGCGCTGATCATGGGCTCCTCGACCTGCCACATGGCCCTGTGCGCCGAGGCGCGCTTCGGCAGCAACGTCTGGGGCCCGTTCCCGGACGCGGTCATCGACGGCGCCTGGGTGCTCGAGGGCGGGCAGACCGCCACGGGCAGCATCGTCAAGTGGTTCGCCGACAACTTCGCCTGCCGCGTGCAGGTCGATGCCGAGAAGCGCGGCCGCCTTCGCCTGCCGCGTGCAGGTCGATGCCGAGAAGCGCGGCCGCCAGACTTACGACGTGCTCGACGAGATGGCCGCCGAGGTGCCGCCGGGCGCTGAGGGCCTGGTGCTGCTCGACTACTGGCAGGGCAACCGCACGCCGTTGCGCGACCCGCTCGCCCGCGGCTGCGTCTGGGGCCTGAGCCTCCGGCACGGCGCCGGGCACATCATGCGCGCGATCTACG
>JALGUI010000113.1 GCA_029820915.1 Candidatus Zipacnadia bacterium
GCGCCGTCAGCCGGCCGGCCGGCGCTCGCGCCGCGCGCTCGACCTCGATGGTCGCCTCGGGGCCGCGCCGGCGCTGGACCGTCAGCACGATGCGCACCGCGCGCTCGCGGCGCGCCGCCGACGCCGACTGCGGCGCGACCCTCCCGGCCGTCTCCAGCAGGCCCTCCAGCTCCCAGGCATCCTCGCACGGGCCCGCCGGGTCGGCGAACTCGTCCGCAAGCGCCGCCCCCCAGCCGGGCGGCGGCAGCGGCACCGCCTGCGCCTCATCGGTGAGCGCCGCCACCAGCAAGGTCTCCAGCTCGTCCGGCGCCTCGCCGTCCGTCGCCCGCGCCGCCCGCAGTAGCGCCAGGAAGCTCCTGGGTGTCAGGCCGCTGGTGCCGCACACGCACCCCAGCGGCGTCGGCCGCCGGCCGCTCTCGGGCGCCTCTTCCAGCAGACCCTCCGCGGCCGCCAGGTCCATGGCCTCGCGCAGCTCGCTGGGCAGCATGCCCGGCGGCAGGCCCAGCTCACGCGCCGCGAAGCTGCGGCCCCAGGCCTCCGCGATACCGTCCGGGAGCCGGGCCGCCGCCGACCCGGCCAGCAGGCACACCTGCCGGAAAGGCGACAGGCGCCGCAGTTGTGGCTGCAGGCGCGCGAAGTCCTGCTCGACGTAGGTCGCCAGCAGCACGTGCCGCTGCACCTCACCGTCGGCGATCAGGACCGCGCGTCCCATCTCGTCACCGCACCCAAGCCGCCCGGCGCGTCCCGCCATGTTCTCGAAGTCGGCGCGGCTGATCGGGCCGAGCGTCGGCCTGCCCGCCGGGCCGGCGGTCCGCCAGCGCTGCGCGTCCACGATAACATTGCGCGCCGGCAGGTTCACGCCGACCGCGAGCGTCGATGTGCACACCAGCGCCGACAGCTCCCCCCGCGCGAACGCCGCCTCGACCACCTCGCGCTCGTCGAACTGCAGGTCCGCGCTGTGGAACGCCACGCCACGCGACGCCAGCTCGGTCAGCAGCTCGGTTGCGCGTGTCGGCTCAAGCCGCCCGAGTTCCGCCACGGCCTGGTCGGCGGCCGGCAGGTCCGCGCGCTCCGCGATCTCGAGCGCCATGCGCACCGTTGAGCGCTTGTCGCGCACGAACACCAGGACCGACCCGTCGCGCTCCGCCAGGAAGGCCGCGACCTGCGCCATCCGCTCGCCAAGGTCCTCCGGCCCGTCCGCAAGCTCAGGCCACTCCTCTGTGCCCTCGGCGCCGTCGTTGTGCTGCCTGTAGTGGTACACGCCCCCTTCGAGCACACCCTTGCGCAGCTCCACCGGGCGGCGGTCGTCGCACACCAGTTCTGCCCGCAGCCACTCCGCCACCTCCTCCGCACGCCCGAGCACCGCCGACAGCCCGACCACCTGAAGCTCCGGGCTCTCCGCGATCAGGTCGCCCAGCAGAAGCTCGAGGCACGGGCCGCGCTCCGGGTCGTCGAGCACCTGCAGCTCGTCGGCGATGACGGCGCCGATCACGCCCGCCATCGCGGGCCGCTCGGCCAGCAGTGCACGCATCTTCTCCGGAACCGCCACCGTCAGGTCGAACTCACCCAGCGCGATCTCCCGCTCCTGGGCGCGCCGGTCGCGTGTCGCTATCGCGACGCGCAGGCCCGGTGGCGCGTAGCGCGTCGAGAACTCATGGTACTTCGCCTCGGCCAGCGCCTTGGTCGGCACCAGGTAGATCACCTTGTGCCCACTCAGCGCCGCGTGGACCGCGGCCATCTCGCCGATGAAGGTCTTCCCCGAGCTCGTCGGGGCCGACACCAGCATGCTCTGGCCCGCCAGCGCGCCGGCCTGCACCGCTCGCGCCTGGACCGGCAGTAGCTCCATCCCACACGTTCGCTCCCACGCATCAAGGACAATCGAGGGCACTCCGTGCGCCTCGAGAGAGCGCATCATCATGGTACATCACTCCCTGACTGTGCCGGCGGCACACTCATTGTATCGAACATAAGTTCGATAGTCAAGGCCAGACGCACACCGTGCCCGTGTGCGGCAAGTGTGCGGTGCGTGAAGGACTCAACGCCTCGTCCGGCGCACCTCCCGTCCGGCAACCATGACTGAACCGAGTGATGACCGGCAGGACACCGACGCGCAGCCGCGCGGCATCGTCGCGCTGCTGCTCGACCCCTCCGTGCTGGTACTGCTGCTCTCGGTCGCGCTGCTGCTCATCGTCTTCTACCACCGCGGCGACTTCTCGTGGCTGCCGGAGCGCGCCCGCCGCGCCAGGCTCGGCTGGTTCGGCCTCAACTTCGTCTGCCTGTTCATCATCCCCACGCTCTTCGCCAGGCTAGTGCTGAAGCGCTCCCTCGCCGATCTCGGCCTTCGCCTCGGCGACTGGAAGCTATCCCTGCGCTACGCCGCCCTCTACGGGGCCATCACCATCCCCCTGATCCTGCTCGCCTCCCGATGGGGCGACTTCCAGGGCTACTACGGCAACTACGCCTGGGGGCGCCAGGACATCCCGCTGCTCATCATCCTCGAGGTCGGGTGGCTGGTCTACTTCTTCGCCTGGGAGTTCTTCTTCCGGGGCTTCATGCTGCTGACGTTGGGTGAGCGCTTCGGGCCGACGGCCATCGCCCTGCAGACCATGCCCTTCGTCATGATGCACGTCACCAAGCCCGAGGCCGAGAGCTTCGCCGCGATCATCGCCGGGATGGCGCTCGGCTGGTGGGCGTGGCGCACCCGCTCATTCGTCGGACCGTGGCTCCTGCACTGGCTGTGCTCGGCCACGATGATCCTGTCGGTGCTGTTCTGGCCGACCAACTGAACCGCGGAGTGTGATGCCCATGGTCATCGACGCGCACGCACATCTCGCCTGGCGAGCCGAGGGCGGCGACTGGGAGGAGCGTGACCGCGCCCTCATCGACGCCGCCGACCGGCTCGGGATCGATCGGCTCTGCTGCTCGATCCTCACCCCGGCCCGCCCCTCCGACCCCGATGGCTTCCGGCAGGCCAACGATTGGGTCGCTGACGGCATGGCGCGCTATCCCGACCACGTGCTGGGCTACTGCTATGTGAACCCCGGCCACGGTCGCGAGGCGCTCGCGGAGATCCGCCATCGCATCGAGGACGACGGCTTCATTGGCGTGAAGCTCTACAACGAGTACCGCTGCCACGAGCCGGTGGTCTGGCCGGTCGTGGAGTTGTGCATCGAGCTCGGCGTGCCCATCCTGCATCATGCCGGGCACAGCCACTACTACGTGGAGGCCCAGCCGCGCATGTCCGACGGCGGGATGATCGCCGAGCTGGCCAACCGCTACCCCGAGGCCATGATCATCTGCGGCCACATCGGCGGCGGCGGGGACTGGGAGTGGACGATCGAGGCCCTGCGCCACGCGCCCACCGCCTTCCTCGACACCAGCGGCAGCGTCATCGACGAGGGGATGATCGAGATGGCCGTTGATGTGCTCGGCGCCGACCGCCTGCTCTTCGCCTGCGACATGTCCATGACCGCGGGCGTCGGCAAGATCCGCGGCGCCCGGATCAGCGACGACGACCGCCGGAAGATCCTCGGCGGAAACATGGAGCGCATTCTCGCACGCAGGGGTGAGGCGCGATGATCGTGGACATGAGCGCCTATCTCGGCCACTGGCCCTTCCGGCGGCTCCGCCACAACACCGCCGATGGGCTGCTCGCGCTGATGGATCGGGCCGGCATCGACATGGCCTGCACCTCCAGCGCCGGCGCGATCTTCTACAAGAACTCGCAGGCAGGCAACGAGGAGCTTGCCGAGCAGATCGCGCCCCACCGCGACCGGCTGATCCCCTTCGCGGTCATCAACCCCACGTACGCCGACTGGGAGCACGACCTCGCGGTCTGCGCCGACGAGCTCGGCGCGCGCGGCCTGCGGCTGTACCCTAACTACCACAACTACTCCCTGGCCGATGCCTGCTGCAATGAGCTGATCGCCGCCGCGGCCGACCGCGACCTGGTGGTCTCCATCCCCGTCCGCCAGATCGACCAGCGCCAGCGCCACTGGCTGATCGAGGTCCCCGACGTTGCGCTCCACGACCTCGCCGCGCTGGTCGCCCGGCATCCCGGCGCTCGCTTCGTCTTCCTCAACGGCCTCAACTTCGTCTCGTCACCGCTGGGGAGCGCCGACGACGATCTGCCGGACAACTACGCCATCGGCATCTCGCGCCTGTCGGCCGTCATGCAGGCGGAGATCAAGCAGCTCCTCGAGACGCTCGGCACCGACCGCGTCGTCTTCGCGACCGGGATGCCCTTCAAGTATCCCGAGCCCGCGCTGCTCAAGGTCGAGGTGCTCGACGCGGCCGAGGAGGAGAAGCAGGCCATCCTGGCAGGCAACGCCCTGCGCCTGCTGGGCATGGACGCGGACTGACGCGTCAGCCCATCTTCTGGAAGATCAGCACGAACTGGTGGTGGATGTTCGACACGAAGGCGTAGGGGATGCCCAGCGGATACAGATTCTTGCTGTCCTGCACCAGCACCGTCAGGCCCTTGAGCTGCAGCCTCGAGCCGTCCGGGTCCTCGACGACGCGCGCGAGGTCGGCGTGGTAGAGGTGGAACCGCGGCCCGTGCCGGAAGTCGGATACGATGATGCACAGGTGCTTCTTCGGTCGCAGTAGCCGCGCGCACTCGGCAAAGATCTCCCCGAGCTGCTCGAGGAAGCCCTCGTAGCTCTCGATGTTCCCCAGGTCGTCATCGCTCTCGCTGTAGTGGGTCGGCAGGTCGCGGTCCGTGCGCTCGGCCGCCGCCTTCGTGCCCCGCTTGCGCAGGATCCGCCAGTAGGGCGGACTCGTGACCACGAAGTCGAAGCACTCGTCCGGCAGCTCGGCCAGCACCTCGCGCGCGTCTCCCGGCACCAGCGCCTGCACGCCCGCGTCGAGCGCCTCCAGTGCCTCGGCGGCCGGCGCGCTCCGGTGCTCGACCTCCCCGTCCTCCAGCCGCGCCACGGCCACCTCCAGCCACCGGTCGATCAGCTCCACGCCCGCCCCGATCCGGCCGGTGTCCGCACACGCCAGCAGCGTCGATCCGGTGCCGACGAACGGGTCGAGCACGCGCTGACCGGGCTTGGTGAAGAACTCGATCAGGCGGGCGATGTCGCGCTCCGAGAAGGTCGCCGGGTGCGTGGCCTTGAGCCTGTCGCGGGCCGGCGCTATCGAGGCGAGCACGCTCGACTTGAGCTGGCCCATCAGCTCCCCCGCCCGCTCCTCGCCGTGCTGCTCGACCAGCCACAGCCCGAACTGCTCGATCACCTCCGGGTCCAGCCAGTCTGGACGCTCGACCCCGCCACGCGCGCGCCAGAAGCTCTTGGTCTCGATCAGCCACTCGCGGTTTGTCAGCTCGTTCAGTCGATTCCTCGGGTCGATTGCGTCACTCACGCAAGCCACTGCCTCCCGTCGCGGCGTGCCGTCGGCTGCCACTGTTCGCCTCGCGCCGCGCGGCGACCTTGTGCCCCGGCACAGCCCGCGCCATCGCCCGAAGGGTTCCCGCACGCGGCGTCGAAATGCTGCTCAGGGAATGACGGGCCCGCGAGGCCCGAGGGCCTTCCGACTGTTTCGCGGCGTCCAGGAGGCGGAACGCATGGCGCAGAGCCGTCCGCAGTCCTCCGTGTGGCTGCGCGTCCTGATGGGGATCGCCAGAGTCCTGGCGGCGGTCGTGGTGGCGGTCGCCGCCAGCGCGGCGCTCGCGGAGTTGGACGTTGAGCCCGTCGAGTTCGCGCGCGTGCTCCCCGTCGTGCTCACGGGCGAGGCGATCCTGTACATCCTCATGCTCGGCGGCGGCACGGTCGCCGGGCCCGTGCTGGTCCTCACGCTCGTGCTGGCCTTCGCGCTGCGCGCGGGGGTAGCGCTTGGGGCCTCGGCCCTGTCACCGCAGGTTGGCGGCGACCTGATCGAGGGCGCCAAGTTCTACTACGCCTCCTTCTGGCCGTCGGCGGCCGCCGAGGTCCTCCTGACGACTCTCCTGCTGCGCCTCATGCGGCCGCTCATCGCGCGCCGTCGCGGGTCGGCGCGCCGGCCCGCGGCCCGCCCGAGGGTCGAGGAGGTGCTTGACGACGAGAGCCGTGACGCGCTGCTCGCGGCGCTCGAGGAGGCCCCCGACGAGCCACCTGTCAGCCCGACCGTCCTCGAGGAGCAGCAGATCGGCGACCTCGCGGAGCGGGCGGAGACGCCCGCGGACGAGGAGCTGGCGGCGCAGGAGCTGGTGCTGCCCTTCGACGAGGCCGAGGCCGATCCAGAAGCCGAGGAGGCCGAGCCGCCCGCCGAGGAGCCGCCGGCCGACGAGCCGCCGCTGCCGCCGGGCGTCATCGATGCCACGCCGCAGCCCGCGGCGGCCGAGGGCGAGGTCGCACCCGCCGAGCCCACCGAGGTCGCCCCGACGCCTGAGCCCCCGGAGGCCGCCCCGGTCGCCACCGAGGAGGCGTCGCCGGGCGAGGACACCGAGCGCCTCGAGCCCGTGGTGGCGCCCGAGCAGATCGCCGAGCTGGGTGGCCCCGCGACGCCGCGGAACCTCCAGGAAATGGTGGACGTCATCGCCCATGCGGCTGGGGGCGACGCCGCCGACGTGCGCGTATGGGGGACGACCGACGGGCGCACGGTCATCGCGGCCGTGCCGTCCGGCACCCCTGCCGCGGCCACCGCGGCCCACGCCGACGGCCTCGCGAAGGCGCACCTCAGCCTGTGCGCCTGGCTCGGCGCCGACGCCACGTGCATGCAGCTCGCGGCCACGCCGCTGGGCGCCTACGCTCTGCGCGCCCTCGATGAAGCCGCGGACACGATGCTGCTCATGGCCGGGCGCGGCAGGGCCTCGGCGGGTCGCCTCGAGCTGATGATGGCGCGCACCGCCGAGGCGGTGCAGGGCATGGCGCCGGCGCCCGCCGGGCGTGAGCCCGCGCCGATCCTGCCCGAGATGACGCCGTTGCGCGCGGACAACGCCCTGGCCATCCGCGTGGCCGATGCCGCGCGGGCGGTCGGCGGTCGGCTGGCGAAGGGTTGGCTGGGCTATCGGCAGGCCGACCGGGGGCCCGTTCTCGTCGCCGTGCCGCCTGGAGCGGATGCTGAGTCACTGGCTCGAATCGCCACCGCCGCGGCCGGCGGTGTGGCCGGCTTCACCGACGCCCTCGCCCTCGGCGCGCCGGAGTGGCTGATCCTCGCCGGCGGCAGCACGTTACTGGCGCTGGCGTGGGAGCAGATCGCGGGCGAGCGGGCCCTGCTGGTGGCCGTGGCCGACGACTCCGGGGCGGTGGGGCGGATCCGCTGGGAGCTGGCGGAGATCGCGCGGCTCGCCGCGGCCAAGGACTAACCAGCACTATTCGCGTAGGTCGGCCTGCGTCTAATCCCGCCTGGGGGCGGGATCAGGCGCAGGTGAGAGTGCGCCCCCGCGCGCTCTCAGCTTCCAGCCCGACATGCATTCTGGCGGAGGATGGAGGAGCGCGCATGCGGCACGTCGCCAACTGGTTGCGCGGCCTGTCTCGGCGCATCAGGGGGTGGTGGATCGCCACGCGCGCGCCGGGGCGCTTCCTGTGTGATAGCTGTCGCTACGACTACCGCGACGTCTGCCGCCGGCCCGAGCGCCCCAACGCCACGCGCTGCGAGGACTACCGGCCGCGCTCAGTGAGGTCCGAGACATGATCATCGCGCCGTCGATGCTGGTGGCCGACTTCGCGAGGCTGGGGGAGGAGGCGCGGGCGCTCGAGGACGCCGGCGCCGACTGGCTGCACTGGGATTGCATGGACGGTCACTTCGTCCCGAATCTCACGCACGGAGCGCTGCCCGTCAGGGCCTGCCGCGAGCACTCGTCGCTGGTCTTCAACGCCCACCTGATGATCTCCCAGCCGCTGCGCTACCTCGACGGCTTCGTTGAGGCGGGCGCGGACATCATCTGCGCGCACATCGAGGCCGAGGACGACGCCCGCGAGTTCCTCGAGGCCGTGCGCCACGCGGGCCGCCGCCCCGCGCTCGCCATCAGCCCCGACACGCCCGCCGACCGCGTCGCCGAGCTTGTGCCGCTTCTGGACATGATCACCGTCATGGGCGTCCACCCGGGCTTCGCGGGCCAGGAGTTCATCGAAGGTACCGTCGAGAAGACCGCGGAGGTCCGGCGCCTGATCGACGAGAGCGGCCGGCAGGTGCACATCCAGGTCGATGGGGGAGTGGGCACCGAGAACATTCGCCGGCTCTGCGAGGCGGGCGCCGACGTGATCGTATCGGGCTCCTTCGTCTTCCGCCACCCCGACGGCTACGCCGCCGCCATCAGCCAACTCCGCGCGCTCGAGTAGCGCCTTCCACCGCCCCTTCGGGCTCGTCAGGCCGACATGCCGCCGTCCCGGCATGGGGCGTCTGCGTCTGCCCCCGGCACGTGTCCCGCCATCTGCCTTGCGTCCTGCATGAGCACTCTTGATGTGCCTCCCGTGCTTGCACCTCCACTGGAGCAGCAGTTGGGCTACGCCCTCCGCCCACCGGCGCTGACCACACAACGCCCAGCGATCGAGGACCGGCTCAACCGGACATCATCGCGTTGCTCCCACATTTTCTTCTGATCGGCATTGACTCGCGGGGAGCATCGGGGTATAGTGGGGCACACAATCAACTTCGCAGGGAATTGCGGGGACAACATTCGACGGGCCACAGCGAGTCACCTTCATAATGGACCGCCAGGGAGCCAGCGTCAGTCAGGTTGATGCCTCGGGGAGAATCACTCTCCGCGAGCATCACTTGGACGAGATCGAGGGCCTGCTGACTCTGACCCAGGGGTTCGACCAGAACATCCTCGGCTTCACCGAAGCGCAGTGGAAGGAGTTCAGCAAGCTCTTCGCGGACGACGGCGAGGATCTCGACCCTGACCTGGACGACCTCAAGCTATTGTTCCTTGGCAACGTCACCGACGTCGAGATCGATGATCGTGGCAGGCTCAAGATCCCGGAGCATCTTCGCGACTGGGCGGGCCTCAAGCCTGGCACCTCTCGCGCCAGGGTCCTGTTCATTGGGTCGCGCTTCGAGATCTGGGACGAGGTGCGCTATCAGAGCTACATGGCGGGCCGTGCGGCCGAACTGAAGCAGGCGGCCCGGGAGCGACGCCGGAGCCGGGCGGGCGGGGAGGCGGAGGCCGAGGGCAAGTGACGGCCCACGAGCATATTCCCGTCATGCCCGAGGCCGTCATCAGCTATCTCGCCCCTCGCCCCGGAGAGACATACGTAGACGGAACGGTTGGAAGCGGCGGACATTCAGAACTGATCCTGCAACACTCGGGGCCCGACTCGCGAGTGATCGGGCTCGACCGGGACCCGGCCCAGCTCGAGCTCGCCGGCGCCAGACTTGCCGAGTTCGGAGACCGGGCCATCCTGGTCCGCAGCAGCTACGAGGACGTGCTGGACGTCCTGTCTCACCTGCACCTTGACAGCATCAGTGGAATGCTCATCGATTGCGGCCCCAGCCTCGACCAACTCGCGGGCCGCACCACCGGCCGGGGCCGCGGCTTCTCCTGGCGGGCCGAGGACGAGCCGCTCGACATGTCCTACGACCCCGACCAGGCGCGCACGGCGCGGTCGCTGCTCGCCGAGCTGACCGAGCGCGAACTGCTCGAGCTCTTCGGGCAGACGCTGCGCGGGGGCGAGGTCCGCCGGGTGGTGAGCGGCATCCTGCGGGAGCGCGGGCAGCGGCCTATCGAGACGACCGGCCGGCTCACGGGGCTCCTGCGCCGGGCGCTGGCCTACAAGGGCCCGGCCGTGGACAGGCGCATCAGTGCGGCCTACCTGGCCTTGAGAATCGTGGTCAATGATGAGCTTGAGGGCCTCGCGCGCGGCATTGACGCGGCCGTCGAGGCGCTCAGGCCGGGCGGCAGACTGGTGATACTGAGCTTCCACGGTCTCGAGCATCGTATTGCGCGCACGCGGCTGAGGGAGCTTGAGGGCGGCCCCATCGGCCCCCCGAGGCTCATCGGGGCGCCGGAGAGGGAGGCGAAGGTGAAGGTCACCACTCCCGGGCCGCTGTTCCCGAGCGAAGATGAGATTTCGGCGAACCCCGCGGCTCGCAGTTCACGATTACACGCCGCGGTCAGGGTCTGACACCGTCGATCAAGGAGGCGGAGGCCTACACAACAGGTTTTCCGGTGATGAGCTCCAGGCGGCCATCTCCGGAGACGGAGGACGAGTGCCCGGACAGGGAACGCAGCACCTTTGCAGCACCTGACGCACAAGCCATCGCAGCCTTCATCGCAGCAACACACACGGCAAAGGTCGCCGCAAGTGTGGTCGGCTACAGTGTTCCTCAAGGCACGCGGTCCACGGGCGGCCTACATCACACCAGGGCTCGCACGGGCACTCGTCCCTCCGTCGAAACCCATCGTCCACGGTCGGGAGCCACCCGCCTGAGAGCACCTCGGCCTGTTCCTCCCGGCCCACCACGACGGCCGACACCGAACGGGACGGGAGGGACAGAGCATGCGGCGACCGACATCCTCCACCAGTCAGCGCACCACCTCGGTTCGCGCCCGGCGCGTTCCCATCGTCGCCGGCATGTGGTCGTCGCTGATTCGCCCAGCCATCATGATCGGCATCGTCGGGGCCTGCGCGGTGCTGTACCTGGTGGCCTGCGCGCGCCTGTCCGTGATAGAGTGCGACCTGCGGCGCCTCGATCGGGTCGCCGAGGACGAGGAGGCACGCGAGCTCGACCTGCATCGGCACCTTGCGGAGTTGCGCAACGCTGAGCGAATCCGCGCGCACATAGCCGACCGCGGCCTCTGTCCCCCCGTCGCCGTCGCCCACGTCGTGCTCGAAGACGTGCCTCCGGCCCTCCAGCCTGCGCTGCCGACCCCGGAGCGCGACCTGCGGACGCGGGAGATGAGGCTCGGGCAGTTGCCACCGGGCGCGACCGGTCCCCTCCATGCATCCGCGCGGCCCTCAGACTAGTGCTTACTTGCGGAAAGCCGCGTGCTAACGGCTTCGACAGGCGAGGGCGCCCGTCGTACGGATCGCTGCGCCGAGAGGGAACAGACACCCCAATCATGGTGCCGGAAGCCTTATCTGCACACGCCGTTGGGAGCGGATTACAGCACGCGAACTCCCGCCACCAAGCACTGGCGCGCGGCGCCACGGCCCTGACCGTGACGGTGATCTGATGGCCTACGCGAGGGACAGGACTCTGCGTCGCGACTCGGCACTGCACTCACTCGCCGAGACACGGGTGCGCGGGTTCCTGGGCATCGCCCTCGCCGTGGTAGTCGGCCTCAGCCTCAAGCTCGTCTACGTCCAGGTCATCCGCAGGGGGCACTACCTCGAGCTGGATCGCGTCATACACCGAGGACCTGAGCCGGACGTTCCCGCGCCCGGCGGCATCTACGCCCGCGGCCTCGAGCCCATGGCCGTCAGCGTGCCGATGGTCTCGGTGTGCGCCAATCCCGCGCAGGTCGCCGCCTCCACGCGCGGCATCAGCGACACCGCCCGCGAGGTCGCCGAGCGCACCGGTCTGAGCGCGCCCCAGGTCCGCGAGATCCTCGAGCGCGGCGCGCGCGACGAGGCCCGCTTCGCCTATCTCGCGCGGCTGCTCGAGCCTGAGCAGGTCGCCCCGCTGGCCGACGTGCATCTCCAGGGCATCTGGACGGTCCGCGAGTACATGCGCGTCTACCCGGGCGGGCGACTCGCCTGCCACGTCGTCGGCCGGTGCAGCGACTACCACGATCCGCTGGACGGCATCGAGCTGCGCTGGGCCTTCCTGCTCGCCGGGAAGCCCGGCACCCGGCCGAAGAACCTGGACGACTACGGCCGCAGCATCCTCGGCGCCGACTCGACCGGCGTTCTGCCGCCTGAGCCCGGACGCAACGTCGTGCTCACCATCGACTGGTCGCTCCAGCAGGTCGTTGAGATGGCGCTCGATGACTGCATGGAGCGCAACCGGCCGCGCGCCGCGACCTGCGTCGTCATGGCCCCGAACACCGGCGAGATCCTCGCGCTCGCGTCCCGGCCAAACTTCGATCCGGCCGGCCTCGAGGCCGGCACGCCCGACGAGATCAACGCGCGCCTCAGGAACCTGCCTGTTGTCCGCCAGTACGAGCCGGGCAGCCTCTTCAAGGTGCTGCTCGCCGCCGCCGTTCTGGAGTCCCCCGAGTACACGCCGGGGCAGACCTACTACTGCGGTGGCGAGACCGAGATCGGCGGCGAGCCGCTTCGCTGCTGGGAGGAGCGCGGCCACGGCACCTGCGATCTGACCAGGATGGTCGCCAAGTCCTGCAACATCGCCGCCGCCCGCTTCGCGTTACTCATCGGGCCCGAGCACTACCACGACTTCCTCGACACCCTCGGTCTCGGCAGACGCACCGGGGTCGCCCTGCCCGGCGAGGCCGCCGGGCTGCTTCGCCCGGCCGGCCAGATGGTCGAACGCGATCTGGCCAACCTGGGCTTCGGGCACGGCGTGGCGGTCAACGACATCCAGATGCTCAGCGCCGTGTGCGCCGTCGTCAACGGCGGCCGGCTGATGCACCCGCAGATCGTCAGGGCGGTACTGAACGCGGAGACGGGCGACGTGATCCGCGAGCTGTCGTCCCTCGAGCTGCGTAGGGTCTGCAGCGAAGAGACATCGGCCTCGGTGCGCGACATGATGGGAGCCGTGGTGGATCACGGCACCGGCGCGGCGGCCCGCATCGAGGGGCTGCGCGTGGGCGGCAAGACCGGTACGGCGCAGAAGTGGATCGGCGGGGGGGAAGGCTTCGTCCCGGGGCGGAACATCCTGTCCTTCGTGATGGTCGCACCCCTTGACGAGCCGCGCTTCGCGATCCTGGTCACCGCGGATGAGCCGGCGATCGGCGAACATGGTGCGGACGTGGCGGCGCCGGTGGCCAAGGCGATCGCGGTGGCGGCGCTTCGCCAGGCAGGACTGCTCCCCGAGCAGGCCGAGATCAGCGAGGACATCGGCGTGTGAGGCCGGGCCAGGCGTGTGCAGGCCCCTTTCCGAGCATGGCACGACGTGCGGCCCGGCCAGGGATGATCATGGGACGATCGGTGACGCTGAGCGCATTGCTCGACGAGGTGCCGGAGGTTCTCGCCCGCTCTGGCGAGACCACCGTCACCGGCATTGCCTCCGACTCCCGCCTCGTCCAGCCCGGCGACCTCTTCGTCGCCTACTGCGGCTTCGAGGCCGACGGCCACGACTTCATTGAGCCTGCGCTCGCGAGCGGCGCCGTGGCGGTCGTCTTCGACCATCCGAGGCGCCAGGCCGCCGTCGAGGGCGTCCCGTGGGCGCGCGTTGCAGACTCACGCCGCGCCTGTGCCGAGCTGGCCGCCGCGTACTTCGAGCACCCCTCGGTCGAGCTACTACTCGCCGGCATCACCGGCACCAACGGGAAGACGACGACCACCTTCTTCGTCGAGGCCGTACTCTCCGCGGCCGGCATCAGCGCCGGCGTCATCGGCACGCTCGGCTACGGGGCCGCCGATGATCTGACCGAG
>JALGUI010000003.1 GCA_029820915.1 Candidatus Zipacnadia bacterium
ACCACCAGGTGCGCGAGGGTGAGCGCGTTGCAGACGGCCTCCGCGGTCTCTCCCTGGCACGTGCCGGCCCACATCGCAGCGCCGATCAGCAGCGCGCGCAGTGCCACCACGAACAGGCTCCAGCCGGTGGCGTTGAAGATGTGGTACGCGAGCTCTGGCCGGCTCCGGAAGCCCTGGAGGTTGCGCAGAAGCAGCGGCAGCGGCGCGGTGATGTAGCCCAGCCACGCGAAGTAGCAGATGGCGGCGATCACGCGCGCCCCGGCATCGCCCCAGCGCCTGGGCGGGCGCACGCGAACCAGCGCCCGGCACTCCGGCGCATCCGCGCACGTGTCGGGAGCGGCCCCGCCGCTCCCGGCCGCTTCCGGCGCGTTGTGGGCCGTCTCAGGGCCTGTCATTGCCGATCTCCCGGAACTGCACCGGCCGACCTCCGCGGGCCGGCCGGGACCGACATCGACCGTGCTTCCCTGCGCGTCACTTCGCCTGGCCATCAGCCAGATCCGACACCACCGGGATGCGCACCGACTCGCGGCCGTTGGCCTTGATCGCGAACCCGATCGAGATCACCAGCGCCGCCACCCACCACACGCCCCGCAGCAGCTTCAGGGGCCAGATCAGGATGCCGGGGATACCCAGCAGCCCCGAGATGGCCAGCACAATCTGCAGCAGCACCAGGCCGACCACCACCGCCAGCCCCCAGAACAGCCCGTTGTAGGCGTGGTAGCGCATGTAGCGCGACTTCTTCATGTCGGCGCTGATCAGCGGGATGATAGGCAGGATGAAGCTCAGCGGCGGCAGCACCCCTGCGAAGTAGCACGCGGCCGCCAGCCCGGTGCTCTCGCCGGGCGTCGCAGTCACTGCCTCCTGCTCCCCGCGCGGCGGGAGCTCGACCGGCGCCCCCTCCGGGGCCTGCGCTCCTGCCGGCGCGGGCTCGGGCCGCGGCAGATGCTCGGCGCAGTACGACTTCCCGTCCGAGCCGATCTGCCGACACTCGGAACACAGCTCGGCCTGGCACTCCACACATATGGCGACGGCCTCACGATCGGGGTGGTTCTTGCATGCCATCGGTGGGGCCCCCTACTCAGCAGTCATGATGCACACGTGTGCGGCACAATGAGGCCTACCCCTCCAGCAGCTTCGCCAGACCCTCCATGTCGGAGGGCAGCGCGATCGGGTCGAGCGTCTCGGCGATGACCTGTCCGTCCACGAGCTTGACCTCGATCTGGCGCTGCCAGCGCGCGTCGTTCACGGCCTTCACGTCCGCGCGGTAGTGCGTGCCGCGGCTCTCGGTGCGCATGCGCGCAGGGATGGCCACACACTGCCCGAGCAGCGCGAGGTTGCGCACCTCGGCCCGACGCCGCACAGAGCCGGAGGCGCTCGCCAGCCGATCCCGTGCCGTGCGTGCCGCCTCCAGCGCGGCGGTCAGGCTCTGCTCGGTCCGCACCACCGATGCGCCCTTCCACATCTCCCACGCGAACTCGGCCAGAATGTCATGGGCGGTGGCCCCCAGGCCGGCGGACCCAATCTCGGCCATCCCGGCCTCGGCCGCCTCGCGAACCACTTCGGCGTCCGCCGCATGGTCCACGTGTGACGCCGAGGCTCCGGCGCGCCGGCCGAAGACCTGCGAGTCGGCCAGCGCGTTGCCGCCGGGCCGGTCGGCGCCGTGCTGGCCGCCGGCGTTCTCGCCGCACACGAACAGGCCCTCGATGGCCGTCCTCGCCTCGATGTCGATGCGCGCACCGCCGTTGAAGTGCTGGATGGCAGGCGCGAACTCGACGGCCTCCGAGCGCAGGTCCAGCCCGTGCTCCAGGAGGTGCTCGAAGGGGACGCGGGCCTCGCGCTCGATGACCTGCTCGGGCTGGTGCGCCAGGCTCATGTGGACGCCCCGGTGCTCGGCGCCGCGCCCCTCGCTGATCTCGGTGAATACCGCCACGTCCACCCACTTGCTGGCGTTGCGCACGGTGAACGGGTAGGAGACGCCCTTGATGAAGATCGCCTCGTGGATGTCCACGCCGTCGGGGATGTAGCGCGGCACGAACTCCTCGCCCAGGACGTTCGAGATCCGCGGGTCGAGCCGCCAGAACACGCCCGACAGCGCGAAGTTGATCGGGTGGACGATGCTGGGCCCGATCTGGACGAACTCGAAGTTCACCAGAGGCGCACCGGCCCGCAGGGCCATCGCGTAGCCGTCGCCGGTCGCGCCGTCCGGGAAGACGTTGATGGCGTAGAGCTCGCCGGCCCCGCCGGCGGCCAGCACCGCCCCCGGCGCCACGACGGCGAAGGGCTCATCGTCGGCCATGCCGACGCCCCAGGCGCCGTGTACGCGGCCGCCATCCACGGCCAAATCGACGATCATGGTGTTGGGCAGGAACTCGACCGAGCCGGGTCCCTCCTCGCTCACGCGCCGGCACTGCTCCATCAGCACCTCGACGATGATGGGGCCGGTGTCGGCGCCGCGCCCGCACGCGCGCGGATAGCGGGCGCCGTCGCTGAGGATCTGGACGAAGGCGCCGGCCTCGTCCTTATCGAAGTCGCCGCCCCAGTCCTCAAGCTCCTGGAAGCGGTCGGGGGCCTCCTCGGCGATGGTGCGCGCCAACTCGGGCGTACAGAGCAGCCCGCCCTTGACCATGATGTCGATCCAGTGCTGGTGGGGACTGTCCTGGGGGTCGGCGTGGCCGAAGGCAGCCCCGAAGGCCATCCAGTCCGAGGCTGCGGTGTAGGTGGTGCCACAGGCGCCCGGCACGCCCTTGGTGGACACGATGACCCGCGCTCCCGCACGTGCCGCCTCCAGCGCGGCGCGCAGACCCGCACCTCCGCTGCCGACGACGAGCACATCGCACTCGTGGGTCTGCATGGCGCGTCCTCCCATCATCACGGGCACGGGCAGCCGGGCCCGGCCGGGCCCGGCTGCTGGCTATCTGCGTGAATTGCAGCCACGTTCCGCGCAGCTACTCCGCCTTGCTCGACGCCTGGACCTCCTCGCGCAGGAGGTCGAGCTTGCCGACGGCAGCCCGCACGGCAGCTTGGTCGAACTGCGGCTTCAGCTCAGCTAGCTCTTCAATGGCTTGCTCTCCTGTCCGGCCATTGCGCACGAGGAACTCAATAGACGCCGCAATCTCGAGCTCCTCCCTGTTCCACCCGTCGTGGAGCCGTCGGGCCAGTTGACGCACGGCGGCATTCTCGCCTTCCCGTGCTCCCAGGAGCGCCAGCATCTGCCGGCCGAGGGGGGTCAGCCGGAACTGGTCCGGCGCCCCGGGGTGGTCGGTGCTCTCGACTTCCACTGCTCCCATCAGGTTCAGCTCTTCAACACGTGCCGCTAGGGAGTGGGCGTAGGGACCGTACAAGTGCCAACCGAACCTCTCGCTGGGTGCCATTCCGAGGCTCTGGGCGAGATACGCGATCTTGTGCAGCTTGACAGCTCCCTCAAACTCTTGCTTCGACCCGATTATCTCAAGTAGCTTCAACCAGTTCTGCATTCTCGGTTACCACCCCTGTGACTGCGTTATACACCAAGGAGCTTCGCCACTTCTGCGGCGCATTCCTCCGGGGCGTAGACGCGCACGTGCTTTCTCGGTTCCATCAAGGCCCTGGCGATGGGCGAGTACGCGCTGATCTCTTGGGGGCTGCCGTCGACCAGTATCTGAATCGCGGGCTTCCCCTCTCCCTCCTCGGACGACACCGTGTACTCGTACGGAAGATCGGCGGGGGAATCCCAGTGGAAGTAGTAGTTCGGGTTGAACCCCGCGCCCTCAAGGTATTCCATTGTCGCCCGGTGGGCCTTCGGGTCCGCAGGTACGTCCGTGCCGTCAGCGACAGCCTTGAGTGGACGCCGCCAGAGCAGGCGAGCCGCAAGGTCCGCTGCGATCTCATCCCCGGAAGCGCTGACGGTAGCCTTGAACAGGTTGATGATGTCGGCGTCATCGAACAACAGGAAGTCCTCATCTATCAGACCGTTGCCGGCCAGTAGTTCGCAGAGCCGGTGTTCGGCAATTCGATCTGGCAGTTCCCCGCTGTCAAAGAGGTCGCCGAGGCGATCAAGCAGTGCTCCGTAGACCACCTCCATGCCGCGAGTGGTCTTGTGGAAGTAGACCTTCTCGTACATCATGTGCCGAGCAATCAGGAACTCCTCGAGGGTCGCCAGGTTCTTCCTCTCAAACAAGGGCACTGACTCGTGCAGCGTGAAGCCGGTGACCAGCCTGTGGAAATCGACCATGCCGCTACGGACACCCGTGTGGACCGAGTCGCGGATGACGAAGTCGAGCCGGTCCACATCGAAGTTCCCGTCCATGAAAGCGTGGAGAATTCGCTCCTGCGGATCCGGGCTGGCTCCACTGATCAGACGGGCGACGCGAGCAGGGAGTGCAGCGTCGAACTCGCACAAGGCTGACTGCACGTCCGTGTCTCGCAGGACAATGGCAATCGACTTCTCCTCATGTTTCTGTGCACCGCCCCGCTCCCCCAGAGCTGACTCCGTAGAGTGGGAGAAGGGCAAGTGCCCAATGTCGTGGAGAAGTGCGGCCGCCACCATTGCCAGGACATACTCAACGTCGAGTTCGAGGCCGATCTCGTGAAGACGGCCACAGAGACAGCTTGCCACGAAAGCGCTACCGAGGGAGTGCTCAAATCGCGTGTGCTCGGCGCCTGGGTAGGTGACATAGCTGAAGCCCAGTTGCTTGATCCTACGAAGGCGCTGTACTTCACGGCATCGAAGCAGGACCCGCACAAGTTCCGCTTCGTGCGCCTTGAAGGTGATGTAGTCGTGCGCTGCGTCCCGCACAACCAGCGGCTTCGCCATGGATTCTCCCCTGCGTGTAGCATCCAGCCGCCCAAGGCCCCGACCGGGCAAGCCGAGGCCTTGGGTAGGATATGCACGGCTGGGCCTACCAGCCGAGCGCCTTGAAGCAGGCCGGGCCGAGCCCGAAGCTGCCGGTTGGCTCGATGCGGGCCACGGCCTCGTTGTAGACCGCCTCGAGGTAGACGTTCGTCTCGACGTTAGTGCCGCACATGTTCTTGTCGCCCCCGCGCACCTTCTCCGGGGCGGCGGCGAAGGACTCAAACCTGCCCTGCGAGCCCGCGACGAGGAACGCGGTATTGACGTTGGTCTTGCCGATGAGCGCCCTGGCGACGCCTGCCGAGCCCGTGCCGCCGTGCTGGGCGAAGGCCCCGTAGACACCGGTGCGCTCGATGATGCGGCGCTGCACGGTCTCGAGCTTGCGCTCGTCGATCTCGTGCTTCTCGCCGGCCACGGCGGCATGCTTCATGCCGATGTCGTAGGCGATGCCCTCGGCGCCGGTGTAGTCGATGAAGGCGGCGGCCAGCTCGGCGAAGGCGTCCAACTCGGCGTCGCTGAGCACCTGGTACTCGACCTCATCGCCGCTCTGCCCGGTCTCACCCAGCTCGGCCTCCAGCATCATGTCCAGATTCCCGAGGCCCACGCGCACCGCATCGGCGATGTCGCGGGTTATGGCGAAGTCCAGGACGGGCGGGATGCCCTCGGTGTCGATCATGCCCCACGCGGGCCGCATGATCTCGACAGTGCCCATGAAGTCGGAGACGAAGCTCATGTACTCGTCGCTGGACAGATAGGCCTCGTACTTGCCGGCCAGCTCGGGCGTCAAGTCCTCTACCTCGTCGCTCAGCCCGGCGTCCTCCAGGAACGCCCAGGTGGCCTCGACCTTGTCCGAAGCACCCGTCGGGCACGCGCGCTGCTTGTACTGCTTGTCCGCCTCGAACTTCGGGACGGCGAAGTGGTCCAGCGAGACGGCCACCAGGTCGGCCGCGAACGCCTCGGCCTCGCCGGCGATCCAGTCGATGTTGGCCTGGGCACCATAGAGCGCCGCGTTGCCGCGGTAGCCGATACCCTCGGGCGCGAAGATCTTGCCCGGCAGCCCGCCGATCTTGGTGTTCGAGTTGTGCGAGAACTGCACGATGATCGGCGACTGGTCTCCGATTGCCGAGACCATCACGAAGGCGCGTGTCTGCCACCAGTTGTTCGAGTTGGCCGCCAACAGCGTGACGCGCTCATCGGCGGACCTGAGGTTCAGCTCATCGTCGAACGGGCACAGGCTATCGAAGATCGTGCGCAGCTCACGTCCGGTTAGAAGCGATCCCATCGTCAATCACCCTCCAAGGGTTCTCTCGTGCTCTGGTCATCCGTTCACGACGGCACGAGTCACGCAGATACGCGCGGGGCCGCCGGCCGGCGGCGGCTCCCGCCTTTCACGTTTCGCACTGAAATCCGCGGCCCGCCATTCCCCGCGAGGGGAAGGCACGACGTCAGGCCACGGTCACGTCCTCGCAAAGGAACACGTCCTGAATCGCGTTCAGGAGCTTGACGCCTTCACTCATGGGGCGCTGGAAGGCCTTGCGGCCCGAGATGACGCCGGTGCCGCCGGCGCGCTTGTTGATGACCGCCGTGCGCACGGCCTGCGCGAGGTCGCCGGCGCCGGACGACGCCCCGCCCGAGTTGATCAGCCCGACACGGCCCATATAGCAGTTGACGACCTGCCACCGCGTCCACTCGATCGGGTTGTCCGGGATCAGCTCGCCGTTGTAGAGCCGATCGTCGGTGCGGCCGTACTTACCGTCCGCGGCCATGGCCGGGTAGCCGCCGTTGTTCTCGGGCTGCTTCTGCTTAACGATGTCGGCCTGGATGGTGACGCCCAGGTAGTTGGCCTGCCCGGTCAGGTCGGCCGACAGGTGATAGTCCTCATCGCGGTTGAACGCGCTGTTGCGCAGGTAGGTCCACAGCACCGTGAACATGCCCAGGTCATGAGCGAGTTCGAAGGCCGCGGTGACCTCCTGCGTCTGCCGGTCGCTTTCGGGCGAGCCGTAGTAGATCGTCGCCCCGATGCCCGCAGCGCCCAGCTCCCACGCCTGCTCAACGGAGCCGTAGAAGACCTGATCGTAGCTGTTGGGGTACGTCAGCAGCTCGCTGTGGTTGAGCTTGACGATGAAGGGGATGTGGTGCGCGTGCCGGCGGCTGACCGCGCCCAGCACCCCCAGCGTCGAGACGACGGCGTTGCAGCCGCCCTCGATGGCGAGCTCCACGATGCGCACGGGATCGAAGTAGTCCGGGTTGGGCGCAAAGGCCGATGCGGCGCTGTGCTCGATGCCCTGGTCCACCGGCAGGATCGACACGTAGCCCGTGCCGGCCAGCCGGCCGTGCGTGAACACGCGTCGCAGGCTGGTGAGCACGCGCGTTGACCGGTCGGTATCGATGAGCACGCGCTCGACGAAGTCCGGCCCGGGCAGGTACAGTCGCTCGCGGCTGATGCCCTGGCATTCGTAGTCCAGCAGGCTCTTGTCCTCGCCGAGCAGTTCGACGATCTGGTCGATGGTCATTGGTCTCGTCCTCCCACGCCGTCCGTCACTGCATTGGAGTTGTCGTCGTGTCGCATCGCAGACAGATGCACTTTCAACGCGCGCGCGGCGCAGTCCTTCCTCACCGGCAACGCGCTATCGTGGCCGGTCGAACTCGTCCCACTCCATCGCCTCGAAGCGCACCATCTCACGCAGCGCATCGTAGCGCCTGCGCAGCTCCTCCCCGTCCAGCCCCCGGAGGCCGTCGAGGCTGAAGCCCTCGACGCACGCCGATGCGATCACCGTGCCGAAGGCCACGGCTCGGCGCAGTTCGCGGTCGCAGCAGTCGTCTTGCCGGGCCAGCAGCCCGATCATACCGCCGGCGAAGCTGTCGCCCGCGCCCGTGGGGTCCACGACGTTGGGCAGTGGGTACGATGGGATGCTGAAGTAGTCGTCGTCGGAGACCAACGTGGCCCCGTACTCGCCCTTCTTAATCACCACGAAGCGCGGGCCCAGGTCCAGCACCCGCTCGGCGGCCCGGGCCAAATTCGGTGTGCCGGCGAGCTGGCGGATCTCGCTGTCGTTGAGCAGCGCAAGGTCAACGCGCGACAGGACTTCGCCCAAGGCATCCCGCTCGGTCTCGATCCACAGGTTCATCGTGTCGCACATCACGAAGCACGCCTGTCCGAGCTGGTCGAGGACCGCGAGCTGCACCTGGGGCTGGATATTCGCCAGGAAGCAGTAGCGGCTCTCGCGGTAGCTGTCGGGGAGCGTCGGGCTGAAGTCGGCGAAGACGTTCAGCTCGGTCGCGAGCGTCTCCCGATCCGACATGGCGTAGTCGTACACGCCGCTCCAGAAGAAGGACCTGCCGTCCGGCACGCGCTCGACGCCTGCGAGGTCGGCGCCGCGCGAGCGCAGGAGGTCAAGGGCATCCTCCGGGAAGTCGCCGCCCACCACGCCGACGACCCTGGGCGGGGTGAGCAGACCGGCGGCAACAGAGGCGTACACCGCTGCGCCTCCGACCACCCGATCAACCTCGCCGAATGGCGTCTTCACGCTGTCCAGGGCCATCGACCCGACCACAACCGTGTCGGCCATTGCCTATCAGCCTCGCAGTGAGCCGCCCGCGGGGCGCGGCACGGGCTACTTCGCGTCGCTGCCGTCAGCGGGCTGTACGGGGACGTCGCGCGGCGCCGGAGAGAAGAGGGCCTTGCGCATGGTCATGAAGAAGAGCTTCGGGAGTGCGGCAAGACGCGGCAGGCGCCGCGGCTCCAACGCCGTTCGATAGAGCCACTCGAGCCCCCAGCGGCGCATCCACATCGGCGCGCGCTTGACGCGCCCGGCAATCACGTCGAGGCTGCCACCCACGCCCATGCACACCGGCACCTGCAGCTCGTCGATGTGCCGCCTGATCCACTTCTCCTGCCTGGGGATGCCCATGGCGACGAACAGCGCGGACGGTCGCGCTTCGCGGATGCCTTCGACGATCCCCGCTACTTCCTCGGGCCCGAAATAGCCGTGATGCAGGTAGGTCACGCGCAGCCCCGGGTAGCGCGCCTCGAGCATGCGTGCGGCATCCTCCGCCACTCCCGGAAGCGCCCCCAACAGTGCGATCGGCTGGCCCAGTCGCGCGCAGATCGCGCACAGCCGCTCCATCATGTCCACGCCGGGCACGCGGCAGCTTACCGGGAAGTTGAGCAGGCGCGCGCACAGCACCACACCGTGACCATCCATCGTCGCCAGGTCGGCCTCATTGATGATGCTGCGCAACTCGTCGTCCTCCTGGGCGCGCACGATCACCGACGTGTCGGACGTCACGATCATGTGCGGCCCTCCCTCCCGGATGAAGCCCTCAGCACGCGCCAGCGCGTCCTCCATCGAGAGAGGGTGCAGGCGCACGTTGAACATCTGGACCTCGGGCAGCCATTCGCCCGCCATGGCAGGCCCCTGCCGCCACAGGCACCGCATGATGACGAAGAACACCAGGGGACCGAAGAGCAGCCCTCCGGCCAGTACTGCGGCCTTCGTCCACGCGGCCTGCGGGACCAGACTTACCATGAGCAGGCCCAGCAGGCACAGGTAGGCGGACACGCCCATCAGGACGCCCAATACCTGTGGTGGCGAGTAGCCCTGCTCGAGTAGCACCTCGTGCAGGTGCTGGCGTCTGTGGCCGATCCTCATGCCGCGCAGGGCCGAGATGTAGGTGTAGGTGACGCCGAAGAGCGGGACGCTGATAGCCAGCATCGGCAGCACCGCGGCGATGGCCGCGGTGTGCTTGAGCGCCCCGACCACTGCGAGGGCGCCGATGAGGAAGCCGACCGCGTACCCGCTGGGCTGAGCCGGCAGTGGCGAGACCTGACCGAGCGCGGGGAGCTGCGCCAGCGATACGCCGGCGACCGCGAGCGCCAGCCACCGGGCGGGCTCGCCCACCGCCCACGGGACCATCAGGCACACGAGATAGAAGGTGACCGCGGACAGCCCCGCGACTCCGAAGGGGACGCTCGGGATGGTCCCGGCGCGCCCGAACAGGACCGCGCATACGAGCAGCCACAGCGCGGTAAGTGGCAGTGAGAGCCAGCCGAGCTCGAAGGTCATCTCGGTGAAGGGGACCCGCAAGCTGTCGATGCTGATGCCGTAGCGATGCAGGACCGCCGCGGTGCCCAGCACGAGCACGACACGCAGACCCCGCGGCGTGTGCAGCACCCTGCCCAGCATGGTGAGCAGGTAGACCGCGATGGCGCCGAGCAGGGGCACGAGCACGTCGCCGCGCGCACCGGCCGCGAAGAGCGCGATCAGGGGCACGTACAGGAGCAGCCCCCGCGCGTCCAGATAGGGTGGCTCGTGGTTCTGCTCGCCGGCCAGAGCTCCGCGCAGAATGCTCGCGAGCACCAGCGTGCCCCCGAAGATCACGGCGAACAGCCCCAGGTCGTTAGTCAGCATTCAGGACCGCGTCCTCACGTTCCCTGACGCCAGCTCGCGAGGTACTCCTCCTGCTCGTCGGTCAACTCGTCGATCTCAATGCCCAGGGCGGCCAACTTGAGCTCGGCTATCTGGCGATCGATGTGGTCGGGGACGGCGTGCACGTCGCGGCGCAGCTTCGAGGGACTCGTCGCCACGAACTCGCTACACAACGCCTGGTTCGCGAAGCTCATGTCCATGACGGACGCCGGATGTCCCTCCGCTGCGGCCAGATTGACCAGTCGGCCCTCGCCCAGCAGGTAGAGCCGGCGCCCGTCGCTCATGCGGAACTCCTCGAGCGACGGCCGCACCTGGCGGCTGCCTTGAGCGACGGAGTGCAGGTCCTCGAGGTCGATCTCCACGTCGAAGTGCCCGGCGTTGCACATGATCGCGCCATCCTTCATGGCCGCGATATGCTCGGCGCGGATTACGGACGTGTTCCCGGTCACGGTCACGAAGATGTCGCCGATCTTCGCGGCCTCGGCGACCGGCAGGACCTGGTAGCCCTCCATCGCCGCCTCGAGTGCCGGAAGGGCCTCCACTTCGCAGATCATCGCCCGGGCGCCCATGCCTCGGGCACGCATGGCCACACCACGGCCGCACATGCCGAAGCCGCAGACGACGACGTTCTTGCCCGCCAGCAGGATGTTGGTGGCGCGCATGATGCCGTCGATGGTACTCTGCCCCGTCCCGAAGCGGTTGTCGAAGAGGTGCTTCGTCATAGCGTCATTAACGGCGATGATCGGGTAGAGCAGCTCGCCCGTCGCGGCCATGCTCCGGAGTCTGATGACGCCCGTCGTCGTCTCCTCGGTTCCACCCAGGATGCCGTCGGCCAGCTCCGTGCGCTCCTGATGGATGGTCGAGACCAGGTCCGCGCCGTCGTCCATGGTCACGGTGGGCTCGATGTCGAGAGCCGCGTTGAGGTGGCGGTAGTAGGTGTCGCGGTCCTCGCCGCAGATCGCGAAGACCGGGATCTCGAAGTCCTCGACCAGTGATGCGGCGGCGTCATCCTGCGTGGACAGCGGGTTGCTGGCGCACAGGGCGACCTGGGCGCCGCCCGCCTTGAGCGTGCGCATCAGGTTCGCCGTCTCCGTGGTCACGTGCAGGCACGCGGCCAGCCGCTGGCCCTCAAGCGGCCTGTCGCCCTCGAACCGCTCGCGGATCTGCCGGAGAACGGGCATCTGCTGCTCGGCCCACTCGATCCGCAGCTTGCCCTGCGGCGCGAGAGAGCTGTCGGCTATGTCGAACTGCATTGACGTCACCTGCCTGTTTGTGCTGTCGGCTGCCAGATTCGCAGCCCCTCGTGGTCAAGGCTGAAATCGATGCACCGGCCCCCGAGGTCCTCCACGTTGTGCCTGACGACGTGTTCGCGGTCGGCGTCGCACAGGAGGGCGATACACCCGCCTCCGCCGGCGCCGCAGCCCTTGCCGCCCAACAGCCCGCCCGACCGAGCGACCGAGAACAGCGCCTCGGTCTTGGGGGTCGTCATCTCTTGGTACAGACGCTTCTGGTTGTCCCAGTTCAGGTCGAGGGCATCGCCCACCCGCGCCAGATCCTCCGCAATGATGGCATCGCGCATGAGATACGCGGCCTCGCGCAGGTTGGTCAGGGGCTCGGTCATGGACGCTTCATTGCGACGGTAGGCTCCCATGACCGTGCTGATGATGTCCCCCGACAGACGCGACTTGCCCGTGTAGACCAGCAGCATCGACTTCTCGAACTCAAGCAGGAAGTCCTGCGACGGCTCGAGCCGTTCGACGGTCACGTCCGGGTCGTCGAAGGTCATGAAGGACAGCCCGCCGCAAGCGGCGGCGTACTGGTCCTGCTTTCCCCCATCGATGCCGAGCTCCTCGGTCTCGAGCAGGTTCGCCAGGGCCGCGATGCCCATGCGTGACATCCCGCCCCCCTGCACGGCGTCCAGCAGCCCGACCAGCGCCACGCCCATCGAGGCGCTGGAGCCGATGCCGGAGCCCGGCGGCGCCTCTGATCGCGTGATCAGGTGGCCGCCGAGGTCGAGCTCCATGCGGCGCACCGCGGCCTTCAACAGGTCGAGCGACCCGTTGTACTCGAGTTCGCGGATGTCCCGAGCGTGGATGTACTGATCGTAGTCGGCCGACTCAAGGATGAACTCGCCGCTGTCGTTGGCGAAGAGAGTTGCGTAGGAGTAGCGCGAGATGGCGACGTTGACCACGGCGCCGCCGGCCTCGGCGCTGAAGGGCGGGACGTCACTCCAGCCCCCGGCGAGGTCGATACGGACGGGCGCTCGGGCCCGCCTTGGCTCCTGCCTCGGTCCGCTCATCCGCCTGTCAGGTCCCCGGCCCCGCCGCCATTCCACTCGGCCCGCAGCGCCGCCACGTAGTCGCGCAGGGCTTCGCGCCAGTGCCGCAGCGGCCGCAGCCCGATCTCCGCCAGCCTGTCGCTGGTCAGCACCGCATTCCGCGGTCGGCGCGTCGGACTCGGCCACTCCGCGCTGGGGATGCCGGTCAACTCCACATCGTCCAGGCCGGCCTCCTCGACCGCGGCGGCGGCCAGCTCGAGCCGGCTGCAGGCGCCCTGGTTGGTCAGGTGCACGATGCCCGTGGCATCGGTCTCAAGCAGGCGCCAGAGACCCACGGCCAGGTCCGGCGTGTAGGTCGGGCAGCCATACTCATCATCGACGACGCGCAGGGCCTTTCCCGCGCGGGCCGCCTCCAGGATGGCGCGCAGGAAGTTGCGCCCGCCCGGCCCGAAGAGCCACTGGGTGCGCATGACCAGAGAGCCGGGCGCCCGGCCGGCCGCCCGCTCCCCCGCCAGCTTGCTTGCGCCGTAGGGATTGAGCGGCGACGGCGCCGACCACTCGCTGTACGGCTCCGTCGATGTGCCGTCGAACACGTAATCCGTGCTGACGTAGAGCAGCCGGGCGGCCAGCAGGGCCGCGACCTCGGCCACGTGGCGGGTCGCCGTTACGTTGGACCGCCACGCCGGCTCAGGGCTGCGCGTGGCGCCGTCTACGTCGGTGAAGGCGGCGCAGTGAACGATGATCTCGGGCGCCGCCAGTGACAAGACCTCACGGGCCTCCTCGCCCCTGCTGAGGTCGCCATCAGCCCTGGTCAGAGGCACAGCCGCGGCCCACTCCGGCGCTGTCCGGACCACATCCCGGCCCAACATGCCGGCGGCGCCGGTCACGACCACCGTTGCCGGCCCGGCGATCCTCATGTCCCGGACAGGTTAGCAGGTTGACCGGCCATTGTCAACGCGACGCCAGGCGGGCACAGGCAGCCGCTAAGCGTGCTGGAGGGCGCTGGGAGGCAGATTGCGCGCGTGCCTCCCGCGTGGTATACTGCCCCACACACCTTAGAGCGTGGAGAACAGGCAGCCTTGCCATGGACGGCATGCGTCCCGAGAGCCTGGACGGCATCCTGAGCCGCGTCGAGGGCTACTGGTCCGACGACGATGTGGCGCGGCTCAAGGCGGCCTATCGCTTCGCCGCCGAGGCGCATGCGGACAGCTCGGACAGGAAGACCGGCCACCCGTTCATCACGCATCCCCTGGCGGTGGCCGAGATCCTCACCGAGATCGAGGCCGACCCCTCCACAGCGATTGCCGGGCTGCTGCACGATACTGTCGAGGACACAGAGACCACTCTCGATCAGATACGCGAGCAATTCGGCGAGGAAGTTGTCAACTTAGTAGATGGCGTGACCAAACTGACACGGCTGAGCTTCCACACCAGGCAGGAGCGGCAGGCCGGTAACCTGCGCAAGATGTTCCTGGCCATGGCCAAGGATATTCGCGTCATCCTCATCAAGTTCGCCGACCGGCTCCACAACATGCGCACCCTCTACGCCCTCCCGGCGGAGAAGCGGGTCGCGACTGCCGAGGAGACGCTGTACATCTTCGCTCCGCTCGCCCACCGGCTGGGGATCTGGCGCTTCAAGTGGGAGTTGGAGGACCTGTCGCTCCGCTACCTGGAGACCGAGAGGTACTACGAGATCGCGCAGCTTCTTGGCCAGGGGCGCGAGGAACGCGAGCAGAAGATTGAGGCGATGCGCCAGGCAGTGCAGGGGCGGCTCGCCCGGGAGGGCATCAGCGCCACTGTTCAGGGGCGGGCCAAGCACATCTATTCCATCGCCCAGAAGATCGACAACCAGGATATCGGCTTCGACCAGATCGCCGACCTGGCCGCCATCCGCATCATCACCGATTCCATCGCGGACTGCTATGCGGCGCTGGGATTGGTGCATGAGCTGTGGATCCCGCTGCATGGCATGTTCACGGATTACATCGCCAAGCCCAAGGGGAACAAGTACCAGTCGCTGCACACCAAGGTCATTGGGCCCGACAAGCAGCCGCTGGAGGTCCAGATAAGGACCTGGGACATGCACCGGGTGGCCGAGTACGGGGTGGCCGCGCACTGGCGCTACAAGGAGGGCGGCGGGGGGGCGCCCTCGGACGAGCAGATCTCGCTGCTCCGACAGGTCCTGGAGCTCGAGACAGACCTGACGGAGAGCCATGAGTTCCTCGAGCTGCTGCAGATGGACCTGTTCGACGATCAGGTCTTCGTGTTCACCCCCGATGGCGACGTCATCGACCTGCCGGCCGGGGCGGGCCCCATCGACTTCGCCTACCGTATCCACACCGAGATCGGCCACCACTGCACCGGCGCCCGCGTGAACGGCAGGCAGGCGCCGCTCAGTTACACCTTCGACAATGGCGACATCGCCGAGATCATCACCTCACCGTCGGCGGAGCCCAGCCGGGACTGGCTTGAGCTGGTCAAGAGTTCGCGCGCCAAGGCGAAGATCCGGCGGCACCTGCGCGAGAAGGTGCACGCCGAGAATGTTGCGGCCGGCAGGGATGCACTGCGCCAGGCGCTGGAGCACTACCCGGTCGCGCTGCGCAGCCTCGTTGACCTCGACGACCTCGCGACCGTCCTGGACGACTTCGGCTTCAAGGAGACCGACGATCTGCTGGCCGCGGTCGGCTTCGGCGACGTTGGGGCCGCGACCGTGCTCAAGGAGCTGCTCGCCGACGATGTCCAGCCCACGAGCCTTGCCGAGGAGGTCGAGCAAGTCCTCGGAGAGACGGGCTCGGGCGGCTCCCCGCGTCTCGGAGCGCCGTTGGTCACGGTCAACGGCATGGACGGCTTCCAGTGTCGCCTGAGCAAGTGCTGCTCGCCGCTGCCGGGCGACGACATCACGGGGTACATCACGCGGGGTAAGGGCCTGGCGATCCACCGCAGTGACTGCAAGAACCTGCAGTACCACGCACGGAATGAGCCCGGCCGCGTCGTGCCTTTGAACTGGAAGCGGGACGGCGACGGGACGGTCTTCCGGCACGACGTCGAGATCGTCGCCGTGGACCGCGTTGGCCTGTTCTCACACATCGCGGCCGTCATCGCCGAGTGCGGCATCAACATCAGCTCCGCGAATGCGACCACGACGGACGCCGGCCTGGCCCGCCTGGACCTGCAACTCGACATCCGGCGCCGCCAGGATCTCGACCACGTTCTTGGGCGCCTCAGGTCGCTGATCGACGTGATCAGCGTCCGGCATCTGTCGCTCAGCCGCTAGTCCCACACCCCGCGCAACCTTTCTCCAAGCCATGCCTCTAACTGTGAAACCAGGAGGCGCGAGTGGCCTCGCGTCCGCCAATGATACGAGGTGTACCGCCTGTGTACATCCCCATGGTTGACCTTCGGTCGCAGTACCTCGACATCCGTGATGAGGTGCTGGCGGCCTTTGATGAGGCCCTGACGGGCATGCAACTCAACCTCGGCCCCAATGTGCAGGCCTTTGAGCAGGAGTGGGCGGAGTTCTGCCAGGCCGGGCACGCGATCGGCGTGGGGAACGGAACCGAGGCATTGCACCTGCTGTTGCGCGCACACGGCATCGGCCCCGGTGACGAGGTCATCACTGCCTCGTTCACCTTCATCGCCACCATCGAGGCGATCGTGCAGCTCGGGGCCAAGCCTATCCTCGTTGACATCGATCCGCGCACCTTCTGCATCTCCCCCGAGCGGGTGGCGGAGGCCATCACGGGGGACACCAGGGCCGTCATGGCCGTGCACCTGTACGGGCACCCGGCGGACATGGACGCCCTGGCCGACGTCATCGGCGACCGCGACATCAAGCTCTTCGAGGACGCGGCGCAGGCCCACGGCGCGCGCTATCGTGGCCGACGCACGGGCTCGCTGGCGGACGGCGCCGCCTTCAGCTTCTACCTCAGCAAGAACCTGGCGGCCTACGGCGAGGGCGGGGCTATCACCACCGACGACGACAGCGTGGATGACGTCCTGCGCCATCTGCGCGTGCACGGCAGCCTCGAGAAGTACGTCCACCGTTACGTGGGGTACAACAGCCGACTGGATGAGCTGCAGGCCGCCGTGCTGCGCATCAAGCTGCGGCGGCTGGAGGCATGGAACCAGGCACGGCGGGCACACGCCAACCGCTACACAGAGGCCCTGAGCGGGCTGGGTGACCTGCAACTCCCGGTGGAGGAGGAGTGGGCGGAGCACGTCTACCACATGTACACGGTCCGCACGCCGCGTCGCGATGACCTCGCGGCGGCATTCGCCGACGCGGGGATCGGCAACGCGGTCCACTACCGCGTTCCGTGTCACCTGCAGAAGGCGCTGGCCGAGTGTGGCTACCGCGAGGGCTCCTTGCCTGAGACCGAGCGCGCGGCCCACGAGGTGCTGTCGCTGCCCATGTTCCCCGAACTCACCGACGCGCAGATCGACCGCGTCTGCGAGGTCGTGTGGGAGGCGCTCGCCTGACACCGGACGACGTGTAGCCCGCACACAGGAGGCCGGCGCCACGATGGAGCCGGCCTCTCTCACATGTCATGGCGTACCCTCGGCCGAAGCTACAGCCTGTAGACCTCGTCGGAGGGAATGACCTGGATGCCGGCCCCGTCGAGGACGTTCAGGGTCGCATCCAGCGCCGCGTCATCGATCTTGAACAACACCACGGCGTCGCCCGCGATGGTGATGAAGAACGCGTACATGTACTCGACGTTAACGTCCACTTCCTGGAGTCGGTCAAGGACCTCCCCCAGGCCGCCGGGCCGGTCCGGGATGCGCAGGGCCAGCACACCGGTGCTGCCCACCGAGAACCCGGCCGACTGCAGCACCTCCACGGCCTCGTCGGGCCTGTCCACGATCAGCCGCAGGATCCCGAAGTCCGAAGTGTCCGCAATGCACAGGGCCCGGATGTTGATCTCCGACCGCCCCAGGGCCTGGCACACCTCCGCGAGCCTGCCCGACTTGTTCTCGAGGAAGACCGAAACCTGCTTCGACAACAGATCACTGGCGGTCATGGCTCACGCCTCCTCTCGCATGTCGATTACGCGCTTGGCCTTGCCGATGCTGCGCTCGATGGACTTGGGCTCGACGAGCTTGACGCCCACCCGGATGCCCAGCGAGGAGCTCAGCCGCTCGCGTATCTTCTCCTCGATCGCTTCGAGCTTGCGCACCTCGTCGGAGAACATCGCCGGCGAGACCTCGACCTGTACCTCGAGGTTGTCGAGCCTCCCCTCGCGGGTGAGCACGAGCTGGTAGTGCGGCTCGACCTCCTCGATCTGCAGCAGCACCTCCTCGATCTGCGACGGGAACACGTTCACGCCGCGGATGATCAGCATGTCGTCGGTGCGACCGGTGATGCGTTCCATCCGCGGGTGGGTGCGGCCGCATTCACACTTCCCGTACTGGAGTCTGCTGATGTCGCGGGTGCGGAAGCGAATCAGCGGGAAGGCGCGCTTGGTGATGCAGGTGAAGACCAGCTCGCCCGCCTCGCCGGGCGGCAGCGGCTCGCCGCTGTCGGGGTCGATGATCTCGGGGATGAAGTGGTCGTCGAAGACGTGCAGGCCCGCCTTGGCCTCGCACTCGCCCGCCACGCCCGGCCCGATGACCTCGGTCAGCCCGTAGATGTCGTGGGCGGACAGGCCGAGGCGCTCCTCGATGGACTCCCGCGCGCCCTCGCTCCATACCTCTGCGCCGAAGATCCCCGACTTCAGCTTGAGCCTGTCCGGGTCGATGCCCAGGTCCGCTGCGGTATCTGCGATGGTCAGCGCGTAGGAGGGCGTGCAGCACAGGATGGTGCTGCCCAGGTCCTCCATGAGCATGAGCTGGCGCTCGGTGTTGCCGCCCGAGGCGGGGATGACCAGGCAACCCATGAGCTCGCCGCCGTAGTGGAGGCCGAGTCCGCCGGTGAACAGCCCGTAGCCGTAGGCGTTGTGCAGCACGTCGTGGCTGGTGCCGCCGCCGCAGGCGATGGTGCGGGCGATGGTCTCGGCCCACACGCTGTTGATGTCCTCGCGCGTGTAGCCCCCGATGATCGGCTTGCCCGTGGTGCCGGACGAGGCGTGGATGCGCACGCACTCTTCCGGCGGCACCGCGAACAGGCCGAAGGGATAGGTGTCGCGCAGGTCGTCCTTCGTGGTGAAGGGCAGGTGCCGCAGATCGTCGAGCGACTTGATGTCCTCCGGCCCGATGCCCCTGTCGGCGAACCTGTCCCGATACCACGGGACACTGACGTTCAGCCGAGCCACGGTCTCGCGCAGGCGACGTACCTGCAGCTCGGCGCGCTGTTCGGGATCCATGCACTCGTAATACGGGTCCCAGATCATCTCCGACGCCTCCTTAGGTCAGATGACGAGTCGCTGTCGGTCCGGTCTCCCCAGGAACGCAGGCCATGGTCCAGGCCGCCCGGCTAACCGGCCCCCATCAGCTCGCGCCCCGCCTCAAACGCCCGCAGGTTCACCTCAACCGCCCTCGGCTTGAGTGTGCCGCGCAGTGCCCGCTCCCAGGCAGGCCAGGGCAGCTCGAGCAGCGTTGACAGGCCCCCCAGCAAGACCGTGTTCGCCGCGCGCGCTTCACCAAGCTCCAGCGCGGTCGCCGTGGCGGGCACTACGGTGACCGCGCGGCCGCTGTCCTGCAGGCGCTCCAGCACGTCATCGGGGTAGCCGACACCGCCCAGGCTCACGGTGACCGGCACGATGCGGCGCTCCTCCACCAGCACGGTGGCGTCCGGCGCGGTCTCGCGGATCTGCCGCAGGCCCTCCAGCGGCTCGAAGGCCAACATGATGTGCGCCGCCCCCTCGGGGATCAGAGGCGAGGCGACGTCGCCGTCGGGGGTGAAGCGCACGTAGCTGTTGACGCTCCCCCCGCGCTGGCTCATGCCGTGGACCTCGCTCTTCTTGACCCGCCAGCCGGCCAGCCGGCAGGCCTGCGAGAGCACGCTGCCGGCGGTGATGATGCCCTGGCCCCCGACGCCGGTAAGCAGCACGTTCGTGACCATCAGGCATCACCTCCGCCCTCGTCTGCGCCGGGAATCTTGAGCGCATCCACCGGGCATACCTGCACGCACATCGTGCAGCCCGTGCACAGAGCCGGGTCGATGCATGGGACCGGCCGCTCACCACCGTCGTCAAGGGCCGACAGCGCCGGGCAGCCGATGCGGATGCACCGCCCGCAGCGGGTGCAGGTCTCCTCGTCCAGCTCCGGCGCGGGCGCGTGCTCTCGCACCATGAGCACGCACTCGCGCCGCGCGATCACGACGGACGGCTCGGGCGAGGCCATGGCCTCCCGCAGCGCCTGCTCGGTCGCCGCCATGTCATAGGGATCGACGGTGCGCACGTCCTCGACGCCGATGGCCCGCGTCAGGGCCTCGAAGTCGAGCGCGCGCCCCGGCATCCCGGACAGCGTCTCCCCCACGCCCGGGTGTACCTGGCCGCCGGTCATCGCGGTCGTGCGGTTGTCCAGGATCACGACGGTGCTCACGCCCGCGTTGTAGGCGATGTTGACCAGGCCCGCGATACCGGAGTGCACGAAGGTCGAGTCGCCGATGACCGCCACCACCGAGGCCTCGTGTCCGCGGATCTTCTGGATGCCGTGCGCCTCGCTCACGCCCGCGCCCATGCACAGGCAGGTGTGCAGGGCCTGCAGCGGCGGCAGCGTGCCGAGCGTGTAGCAGCCGATGTCGCCGGTCACGTAGGCCTTGAGCTTGCGCAGGACGGTGAAGACGCCCCGATGCGGGCAGCCCGCGCACAGCGTCGGGGGACGGGGCGGCAGGTCGTCGTCCGACGCGGTCTCCGGCGGCGACTCGCCGGTGATCATCTGTCGCACGCGGGCCGGCGTCAGCTCGCCGATGCGGAAGCCTTCGTCGATCGGCTCGACCTCGACGCCCATCGCCAAGATCTGCTCGGTCAAGTATGGGTCGAGCTCCTCGACCACGTGGAGCCGGTCCACGTGTTCGGCGAAGCGGCGGATGCGCTCGGGCGGCAGCGGCCAGACCATCCCGAGCTTGAGGAACGAGGCGTTCGGGAAGGCCTCGCGCGCGTACTGGTAGGCCGCGCCTGAGGTGATGGCCCCGAGCGACCGGTGGCCCATCTCCTCACGGTTGAGGTCGGTCTCCTCGGCGAAGGCCAGGACCTCACGGGTGCGCTCGGCCATGGCGACGCGCCGCTGCCTGGCGTATGCCGGGATCATGACGTACTTGCGCACGTTCGGCTCAAGTTGCCCGCGCAGCTCCGCCTCTCGCCGCTCGCCCACCTCGACCAGGCCGTCGGAGTGGCAGATGCGCGTGACCGGGCGCACGAGCACGGGCACGTCGAAACGTTCGCTCAACTCGAAGGCGCGGACGGTCATGTCGCGCGCCTCCTGGCTGTCGGACGGCTCGAGCATGGGCACCTTGGCGGCGCGGGCGTAGCTGCGGTTGTCCTGCTCGTTCTGCGAGCTGTGCATCGACGGGTCATCGGCGGTGATGATGACCAGCCCGCCCTCGACGCCCGTGTAGGACAGCGTGAACAGCGGGTCGGCGGCGACGTTGAGCCCCACGTGCTTCATGGTGACGAGCGCCCTGGCGCCGGCGATCGACGCCCCCACCGCGGCCTCCAGCGCCACCTTCTCGTTCACCGACCACTCGACGTAGGCGTCGCCCAGCTCCTTGAGCGCCGGAAGGATCTCCGACGACGGGGTGCCGGGGTAGCCGCTGCCGAAGCGCACGCCCGCCTCCCACGCACCGCGGGCGATGGCCTCGTTGCCGGAAAGAAGCAGCGTCCTCGACAGGTCTCTCGCGGTGTCTGCCATGGTATCGGTCATTTCTCCTGGTCTCGCCTGTCGATCACGCGCACGGCCTTGCCCTCGGTGACGGGCAGAGCGCCGGGCTCGTGCAGCTCCACCTCGACCCCGATGTCCAGCTCCGAGTGTAGCCGCCGGCGGATGCGCTCGCGCAGGGCATTGAGCCGGCGCATGTCATCGGCGAAGGCCTGCTGCGTCAGCTCGACGGCGATCGTCATGCGGTCGAGGTCCGCGGGGCGGTCGAGGGTGATGACGTAGTTGCGGCCCACCTCGTCGATACCGAGCAGCGCGCGCTCCACCTGCATCGGGTAGACGTTGACGCCCTTGACCACGAGCATGTCGTCGGTCCGGCCCTCGATCCGCGACACGCGCACGTGCCGGCTGCCGCACGGGCAGTCGCCCGGGATGACGTGGGCGATGTCTCGCGTGCGGTAGCGGATCAGCGGCATGGCCTCGCGCCGCAGCGTCGTCAGCACGATCTCGCCGGGCTCTCCCGGCTCAACGGGCTCGAGGCTGTCGGGGTCGAGCACCTCGAGCAGGAAGTGGTCCTCGCACACGTGCAGGCCTTGCTGCGCGGCGCACTCCATGGCCACGCCCGGCCCGCACATCTCCGACAGCCCATAGCAGTTGTGGACCTTCGCCCCGAAGCCGTCCTCGATGCGGCGGCAGAGCTGGTCGCTGTGTGGCTCCCCGCCGACGTAGATCACGCGCACCGACAACTCGCGCAGCGGATCGATGCCCTCGCCATCGCACACGTAGAGCACGCGCAACGCGTAGCTGGGGATGATGTGCAGCACGCTGGAACCGAAGGTGTGCATCAGGTGGATCTGGCGCTCGGTGTTGCCCGAGCCGGCCGGGATGGTCATGCAGCCGATAAGCTCGCCGGCGTAGTGGAAGCCCAGCCCGCCGGTGAACAGCCCGTAGCCCATCATGTTCTGGAAGACGTCCTCGTCGGTGACTCCTCCGGCCAGCATACCGCGCGCCACGCACTGGGCCCAGCGATGGAGATCATCCCTGGTGTGGTAGACCGCGGTCGCGAGGCCGGTAGTCCCGGACGAGTAGTGCATGCGCACGACATCTCGCATGGGCACGGCCAGGAATCCGCAGGGCATGCCGGCGCGCAGGTCCTCCTTGCTGGTGAAGGGGAGCTTGCGGACATCATCCGGGCTACGGATGTCGTCGGGCGAGATGCCCTGGAGCCGGTCCTGATAGGCCGGCGCGCGCCGCGCGCGCGCGATGGTCTCACGCAACAGGCCCACCTGTACGCTCGCGATCTCGTCGCGGCTCAGGCTGACGGCATCGTCGGAGTACTGCATCACACGTGCCTTCTGCCGGATGGTTGTCCTGCCACAACGCGGCGGAGGAGGGCTCTTCGACTCCTGCTGGCCCACGACCTTCCCTGTGAACACAGGAGGTGGGTTTCTGAGCGCACCGAATCCTACATTGGGGCCATCGGCGCAACGGGTCGGAGGCAGCGCCATGACACACCGCGACAGGATACTGGCCGCGATTCAGGGGGAGCCGGTGGATCAGGTCCCCTGGGTGCCGCGCCTGGATCTGTGGTACAAGGCCAACCGGTACCGGGGCACGCTGCCCCGCGACTGGTCCGACATGCCGCTGTGGGCCATCTTGCGCATCCTCGGCGTGGGACGTCACGAGGTCATCCCGGACTTCCTCGAGGTCGAGCACCCCGACGAGATTGCGGACCAGTCGCTGGGGCTGGCACACGTGCCCAACCAGCCCTACCGCCTGCGCTTCCGCGAGACGGAGCGGATCGCTGAACGCGAAGACGGCATCTATCGGGTCGCCTATCGTACGCCCGTGGGCACGGTCACTACGAGACTGCTGTATACCCCGCAGATGCGTCGCGACGGCGTGACGCTGCTGCACGTGTCAGAACGCGCGGTCAAGTCGCTCGACGACTACGAGGTCATCGCCTTCATCTTCGAGGACCTCGAGGTCGAGCCCGGCGGCCGCTACGCGGAGTTCCAGGACGCCGTGGGCGATGAAGGGGTCGCGGTCGCCTACTGCAACATCGCCGCCTCGCCGGTGCATCATCTACTCAAGGACCTCGTCCCGTATGACGAGTTCTACTTCAACCTGCACGACCGCCCGGAGGTGATCGCCGAGACCGCTGCGCGCATGGCGGGCTTCTTCCACCGAGTGGTCGAGGCGTGCGCCCAGAGCCCGGCCGAGGTGGTACTGCTGGGCGCGAACTACGACGTGATGCTCACGCCGCCGCCACTGTTCGCGGAGCACATCGTGCCCTTCCTGACCGAGGCCACTCGGCGCCTGCACGAGGCCGGCAAGCTCGTCGCCACGCACACCGACGGGGAGAATCAGGGTCTGCTTGACCTGCTTGTGCAGTGTAACATCGACCTTGCGGACTCGGTGTGCCCGGCGCCGATGACCAGGCTGCCACTGGCCGAGTACCGGCGCGTGTTCGGCAGCCATCCGGCCATCTGGGGCGGGATCTGCTCATCGAGCGTGCTGCCGAGCAGTTTCACCGACGCGGAGTTCGAGGCGCACATGGACGAGGTGATCGAGGCCGCCGGCGACTTCCAGGCGGGCGAGGCCCGCGGCATGATCTACTCGATAGCCGACACGACGCCGCCGGACGCCTCGCTCGACCGCATCCGCCACATCGGCGAGCGGCTCGCCGAACTGGGCCCCGTTCGATAGTCGTCCCGATTTCGTTTGGGGCGTTGCGCCAGGGGTATATTGTCCATAGGGGCACAATAAGAGGGTGTACAGGCAAATATGGGCATCATCAGTTGGCTGCGACGGATTGTGGCTGACTTTTTTCATGCCAACGGGGACGAACTCACCCAGGCATCCCAGCAGGCACAGGCGGAGATCGAAGAGCTGCGGGGCCTGACCATATTCGCGGTCGCTCACGCCCGCCGCACGGAGCTTGAGCTGCGCGAGGTCATGGCCACCGACGAACCCGACCGGGTGCGGCTGGCGTGGCTGGTGCCGCGCCTCGAGGAGGAGCGGGCCCGCGCCGCCGCGCTGGTCGAGCGCTATCGGCAGCGACAGGAGGCCGAGGCCGAGCGCCTCGAACGGCTCGGGGAGCTGCGGGCCACGGAGGAGATCACCCGGCGGCGCGAGGAGCTGCGCAGGTCCGTCGGCCGGGCCGGCGAAGCCCTCAGTGAGGAGGAGCTTGCCGGGCTCGAGGACGAGGCGCGGGCGGAAGCGGTTCGGCTTGATGTTCTCGAGCGCCTGGAGGCCGGCGACGTCGGAGAGGTCGCGGCCGCGGATCGCCGCGCAGACGTGGACCTGGTCGCCCGTGCCCGAAGGCTGCTCGATGGGCCGGCGATCGAGAGGCCGCCGACCGAGGACTGAGGCGTGCGCTTCGCTGCGCCGACGGGAGACGGCGGCGAGGGCGAAGGGAGGTTGGACCGATGGAGTTGCTGGAGTGGTACAACCTGGTGTTCGTGGCTCCCGTTGGTCTGGCCGGGATCTATCTTGTGTTGAGCGCCGCCGGCCTCGGCGGGGACGTTCAGGGCGATGCTGACGCCGACGCCGATTTCGACCACGACCTGGACGTGGGCGTGGATCACGACGTGGACATCCACATGGACCACGACATTGATCTCGCCCATGATCTTGACATGGACCATGACGTCGATCTCCACCTGGATCACGACGTGGACGTGGACATGGACCACGACGTCGATCTCCACCTGGATCACGATGTAGACGTGGACATGGACCACGACGTCGATCTCCACGTGGACCACGACCTGGATATGGACCACGACCTGGACGTGGACCACGATGTGGACGTGGACCACGATGTGGACGTGGATCACGACCTGGACGTGGACCACGATGTGCACGTGGATCACGATGTCGAGGCCCACCACGGCGTCGAGCACGAAGCGCACGAGGCGACGATGGCGCAGCACCCGTCACTGATGCTCCGAGCGCTGTCGTTGCTCGGCTTCGGCAAGGTCCCGGTGTCGATCCTGATGACCTGTCTGATGGTGCTCTTCGGGGCCTCCGGGCTGATCGCCAACGGCCTGTTCGAGCACGCTGTGCCCTGGTCCTGGGGCCCGACGGCCTACTTCTGGCCGTCGCTGGCGCTCGCGCTGCTGGCGTCGTTCACGCTGACCGGCGCCGTGGCGCGCGGCCTGTATCGGATCGTGCCCACCAAGGAGACGTACGCGGTCACGGAGGAAGACCTCGTCGGCCGCGTGGGCGCGTCGGTGTACGGCATCCGCGAGGGCTCTCGTGGCCCGGTGAGCGTCAAGGACGAGGGCGGCACGGTGCATCAGGTGGGTGGCCACGCCTCGGATGGCGAGCTGCCCAAGGGCACCGAGGTGATACTCGTCCGCTACAACAGGGAGGGCGACTACTACGATGTCACTGCGTCACCGCTGTCCGAGATTGCCGAGGAGGCACACGGGCGTGTTCACGCCGAGGGCAGTGCGGGCGTTGAAGATGTCGCGGCGCGCCGGAACAGCGAACGTGCATCCGCCGCCCGTGATGTCGCCGGCGACGTGAAGCAGACGTGAAGAGTCGTCGCACATCATGTACAGCAGGAGGAGAGACCGATGCTACTGCCGATTGGCATGGTGATCCTGGGCCTGGCGCTGCTCATCGGCCCGTGGACGGATGCGTTCGGCCCGTTGTCCTATCCGACCCAGATACTGCTCACGGTGATCGGCACCGCGATTCTGCTCGTGTCGGGCGTGCTGATCATCATCGCACGGCTCTACCAGCGCACCAGCGCCAACGAGGCCTTCGTGCGCACCGGCATGGGCGGCAACGTCGTCGTGCTCGATGGCGGCGCCATCGTAGTCCCGGTGGTGCACAAGACCGTCCCGGTGGTGCTGGAGACGATGAAGCTGGAGGTCGAGCGCGGGGGTGAGGACGCGCTGATTACCCGCGACAACCTCCGCTGCGACATCCGCGGCGAGTTCTACATCAAGGTCCAGGCGGTCAAGGACGACATCCTTAACGCCTCACGGTCGCTGGGCGACAGGTCGGTGAACGCCTCGGCCGTGCGCGACCTGGTCTTCGAGAAGCTGGTGTCCGCGCTGCGGTCGGTGGCGGCGACGCGCGAGCTGGCGCAACTGCACGCTGAGCGCGACGACTTCGCCAGCGCGGTCTCCGAACTGGTGCGTGAGGACCTCAAGTCCAACGGTCTGACGCTCGAGTCGGTCACGATATCGCGACTCGACCAGACCGACACGCAGCGTCTGAACGACAGCAACGTGTTCGACGCCCAGGGCCTGCGCAAGATCGCCGAGATCACCCAGCAGGCGCGCGTCGAGCGGAACATGTACGAGCGCGATGCCGAGCGGGAGATCACCCAGAAGAACGTGGACACCCGCAAGCGAGTGCTCGAGCTCGAGAAGGAGCAGGCCGAGGCCGAGGCGACGCAGGCCTCCGAGGTCTCCCAGATCCGGTCGGCCCGCCGCCAGGAGGCGGAAACCTACGAGATCGAGCAGCGCCGGATGGTCGAGACCAAGGAGATTGACAAGGACCGCCTGGTCCAGGAGGCCGGCGTCGAGCGCGATCTGATGGTCAACATCGCCAGGGTGGAGGCCGAGAAGGACCTCATCACCAAGCAGCAGGAGCAGCAGACGACCGACATCCTGCGCAACCAGGTGATCCAGACCGCCGACGTCGAGCGCGAGCGCGCCGTTGAGGTCGCCCAGCGCGAGCGCCAGGTCGCCATCGCGCAGGCCGAGCAGCGCCGGGCCGCGGCCGAGGAGGAGCAGCTCACCATCGAGGCCCAGCGCGAGCAGGCCAACCAGGAGGTCATCACCGTCGAGGAAGTCGCGCACGCGGATCGCGAGAAGCGCGTGCAGGTGATTGCCGCCGAGCAGTCGGCGGAGCAGGAGAAGATCGGGGAGCAGATGGAGGCCGACATCGCCGCCTACAAGAACGCCAAGGTCGCCGAGGGTGAGCAGGCGGCGGCCGTCAAGCTTGCCGAGGCTATCCGCGCCAAGGCCGAGGCCGAGCGCGACGCCTCTAAGCTCGCCGCGGAGGGCGAAGAGGCGAAGCAGATGGTGCCGGTCAACGTCAAGCGCGAGGAGGTCTCCGTGGACTCCGCGCGCGTGCACGATGTGGATGCCGCCAGCGTCCAGGTCCTGCGCAGCGAACTGGCCGCCAAGGCCGACTACGATCAGATCTCGGTCGAGCTCGAGAAGATCCTGGCGGACATCAGCGCGCGCAAGGACGTCGGCGTGGCCTTCGCCCAGTCGGTGGGCAGCGCGCTCAGCCACGCGGACCTCAACCTCTACGGCGATCCGCAGATGTTGGGCAGCGTGCTGCAGTCGTTCGCCAAGGCCGCCGGTGTCAGCGCCTGGGTGGACGGCTTCACGAGCACGCTGCCTGAGGGCACCATCGAGGCCGCCGCGGCCACGCTGGGCACCGTTGCCCCTGAACTGCGCAATGTGGTAGAGTCGGCTGTCGCCGACTACAAGGAGCGCGGCGGCCGTGGCGAAGAGGCCGAGGAGGTGCACGAGCCGGTCCCGGCGAACAATCCCGGTGACGGTGTGCCGGAGACCGACGATGCCTGATCGCCGCAAGGGCGATTCGGCACGCTGACGCGATGCACACGGGGGACGCGACTTGGTTCGCGTCCCCCGATTCTGCCCGCGATCGCCCCTGTGAGGGCGACCCGGGATAGCGGCACCACGATACGCCAATGATGTCTATCCAGTGGGTAACAACTGCAGCGACGGTGGCGGCCTGCGCCGCCTGTCTCTACATGTGGTCCAGCGCCGAGCTCCTGCCCGAGCGCTGGCACCGCCTGTTTCGCCTCGGCTCATGGGGCGTCATCATCGGCGCTCCCGCGGGGGCCGGAGGCCAGCTCGCCCTCGGGCTGGGCGGCGACGGCGAGTGGTGGGAGCTGGGCGCGCTCACCGACCCGTCGCAGCGCCTGGGCGTGTACGCGGGAGCGCTGGTCGGCTCCACCATCGCGTGCAGGTTCGCACGGCTGGACCTTCGCGAGGCCTTCCACATGGCCCTCACCTGCCTGTCCCCCTACATCATCGGCCTCGGTGTCGGCGCGTGGCTCGGCGGCTGGGCCTACTCGTTCTTCATGCTCGACGCCGTCTATGCGCCGTTGGCCTACGCCGAGCACGTCCAGCACGTGCTCGCGACGGCATACTTCGCGCTTGCGGGCCTCGGAGGGAGCCTGTTCACCTTCGCCTTCACGGGGCGGGTCTGGCGCATCTGGGCCTCGGCGCTCCCCGAGGACCTCGAACTGCTCGCCTGGCCTCCGCTCGACATCGACCTCGAGGTGGACGAGCGCGAGGCCCATGCCTGACCTCTCCCCCAGCCACCTGACCACAATCGTCCGCCGGCAGGCGACGCCTGTCGCGCGGCGAAAGGGTCCCCCGACCGTGCCCGCATGTGCCGGGAGGGAGTGGAGCCCCGTGATCGAGAAGTTCACCATCAGCCGCGATGACTCCATCTACGAGTGCTTCCCTGACGTCTGCCGCACCGCCACGGGCCGCCTGATCATCGTCTACCGCGAGAGCGAGAGCCACTCCGCTGCGGAGTTCTCACACCTGGTGTGGCGTGTGAGCGACGACGGCGGGCGCACGTGGTCCGAGAAGGACTACCTGACGCGCTCGGAGGTCACCGACGGCGTACTCTTCAAGTGGAACTGCCCGCGCATCAGCCAGCTCGCCGACGGCCGCATCATCGCCCTGTGCGACGGCTACCCGGTGCCCCCGGGCGAGGGTGGCTCGCAGTACGACTCGAAGGTCTGGCTGTGGACGAGCACCGACGATGGCGACAGCTTCGGCGAGCCCATCGAGACGCCCGTGTGCGGCATCGTCCCCGACAAGATCGTTGAGCTGTGCTCCGGACGGCTGCTGCTGGCCACCCACGTGCGCGCCCCCGAGCTCAGCAACATCGGCCGCCAGATGGTGCACATCTCCGACGACGGCGGCGCCACCTGGCGCGGGCCGCGCACGGTCTGCGCCACCCACCACTACTGGGCGTGCGAGGGCGGCATCGTCCAGCTTCCCGGTGGCGAGGTGATCTGCTACATGCGCGACAACTCGCGCACCGGCCGCCCTGGGCCCAAGTGCATCTCGCTCGACGACGGTGAGGACTGGCTGGGGCCGTTCGACACGCCCATGAACGGCTGCCACCGGCCGGTGCCGGGCATGACCCGCTCGGGCCACGTCATGGTGCTGTATCGCCATCAGCCGGGCCACGGGCCCTTCGCCAAGAACCTGTTCGCCTACCGCGAGAGCGTCGAGTCCGCGCTCGCCCCGCTGCGCGAGGATCAGACCGGGATCGTCCTGCCGCTCGACCACGACCGCAACGAGGCGTCGGACTCGTCGTACTGCGGCTGGGTGGAGCTTGAGGACGGGCGTTTCTTCGCGGTCAACTACATCAAGGACGACGCGCCCATGGCCCAAATCCGCGGCTACTTCTTCACCGAGGACGAGTTCTGACGAGAGCTTCGGACTCCAGGCGCCCTCGCCTGGAGAGCCTTCCCAGGAGGTCCAGCTATGCCACGCTTCAACGCATCAGCCGACGCGATCGATCGCCATCTCCACGTCCTCTGCCGCGACATCGGCAACCGCCTGGCTGCGT
>JALGUI010000114.1 GCA_029820915.1 Candidatus Zipacnadia bacterium
GTCGTCTGGAGCGGCGCGCCTTCACCGGCGCCGATGTCGGCGCCTCGCTCGCCTTCCTCGCGAGGACACGGAGACGGCGGCCGCGCGCCTCAGGCCTGGACGGCCGGAGCGCCCCTGATGACGCGGTGGTAGGCGCTCTTCCAATACTGCGTGACCATGCGCTGGGTGTTGAAGAACGAGCCGTTGAAGGCGATGCAGTAGCGCCGCACGCGCGCGAAGTCTTCGGGCTCTTCGTAGTACATCGGCATGATCGTGCGTTGCAGGCGGTCGTACAGGTCGGCACGCTCCTGCGGCGGCTCGCTGGTGACGTCGCGGTCGCCGATGGCCCAGCCGGTGATGCCCTCGATGTGGCCCTCCAGCCACCAGCCGTCCAGGACGCTGAGGCTCGGCACGCCGTTGAAGGCCGCCTTCATGCCGGAGGTGCCGGACGCCTCGTGCGGCTTGAGCGGGGTGTTGAGCCACGCGTCCACGCCCGAGACCAGGTACTTGGCGAGCTCAATGTCGTAGTCCTCGAGATACACCACGGGCACATGGCCGCGAAGCCGCTCGGCGGCCTCGAAGACCTGGCGGATCATGCGCTTGCCGCTGTCGTCGCGCGGGTGGGCCTTGCCGGCGTACAGGATCTGCAGCGGGCCGACCTTGCGCGCGATGAGCATCAGCCGCTCGATGTCCGAGAACAGCAGGTCGGCGCGCTTGTACTCGGTGGCCCGCCGCGCGAAGCCGAGCGTGAAGGCGTTGGGGTCGAGGCGCAGGCCGGTGCGCCGCTCGACCTCGGCCAGCAGCGCGCGCTTGGCCCTGCGGTGCGCGGCCTGGATCTCGTCAAGGGAGATGCCCAGCGCGTAGCGCAGGTACTGGTTGTCCTGGCGCCATTCGGGGATGTGCCGGTCGAACAGGTCGGCCAGGGGCTTGGAGGTCCACATCGCGACGTCCGCCCCGTTGGTGATGGAGCCGACCGGGTAGTCCGGGAACATGTCGGCCGAAATCTCGCCGTGGCGCAGCGCCACGCCGTTGACGTGGCGCGAGAAGCGCAGCGCGAGGTAGGTCATGTTGAGCGTCGAGGCCTGGCCGCAGCCCATGGCCTGGAGCGTGCGGGCGCGCTCGGGCCCCAGCGCGCCCACCACCAGCTCCCACGGGAACTTGTCGTGGCCCGCCGGCACCGGGGTATGCGTGGTGAAGACGCACTTATCGCGCACGGCCTCGACGTCGTCCTCCTCGACTTGCGCCGGCGCCGACTCCCCGACCTGCCGCTCGAGCAGCCCCAGGGTCAACAGCGCCGAGTGGCCCTCGTTCATGTGGTAGATGAGCCTGCCGTCGAGGCCGAGATCGTGCAGCAGCTCCACGCCACCCAGGCCGAGCAGGATCTCCTGACACAGGCGGTAGCGCCGGTCGCCGCCGTACAGGTTACGGGTCAGCGCGCGGTCGCCCGGGTCGTTCTCCTCGAGGTCGGTGTCGAGGAAGAGCACATTGACGTGCCCGCCGAAGATGCCCTTGATCGTGTGGCGCCAGGCGCGCACGTGCACCTTGCGCCCCTCGATCTCGACGGTGATGCGCTTGGAGACCGGGTGCAGCACGTCCTCGGGACGCCACTCCACCGGCGTCTCGGTCTGGTTCCCCTGGGCGTCGAGGTGCTGCGTGAAGTAGCCGTTGCCGTACAGCAGGGTGACCGCGACCATGGGCATTCCCAGGTCCGCGGCGGCGCGCAGCGTGTCCCCCGCCAGCACGCCGAGGCCGCCGGAGTAGGTGGGGATTTCCGCGCTCAGGCCGATCTCCATGGAGAAATAGGCAATCGCTTCTTCGCGGTCGCCGAGCTTCTCCACGTCGATCTGGGAGAAATCAGGCAGTGTCAGGCTCACGGATCGTTCCTCCAGTGAGTGTGCCGCGGATCAGTTGTCGGTGACGTATGATAGCTTCGCCACCCGTCGGGCGGCGGCCCATCGCTAGTACCAGCCGAACTCGTCCAGGGCCTCGACCATCGCCAGGATGTTCGCGACCGGGACGTCGGCCTGGATGTTGTGCACGGTGTTCAGCACGTATCCGCCGCCGGGGGCCAGGTCGTCGATGCGGCGCCTGACCTCATCGCGCACGTCCTGCGGGCCGCCGTGGGGCAGCACGTGCTGGGTGTCGATGCCGCCCCAGAAGGTGACGGCATCGCCGAAGTCGCGCTTGAGGGCGGCGGTGTTACCCATGCCGGCGGCGGCGACCTGCACCGGGTTCAGGATATCGATCCCGGTCGCGATCAGGTCGGGCAGCAGCTCCACCACCGAGCCGCAGGTGTGGAAGAAGAGCTTCGCCTGCGGCGCGCCGCGCCTGATCGCCTCGTGATACTCGATGTAGGGGGCCCTGAGCAGCTCGTCGAACCACTCGCGCCGGATCATGGGCCCGTCCTGCAGGCCCACGTCGTCCCCGTTATAGAATATATCGACATATGGGCCCACGCGCTCAAGCACAGCCTCGACGTAGGCGAGCTTGAGGCGCAGGATGTTGGCGAGGATCGCCTGTGTGACCGGCTTGTTGACGAGCAGGTTCATGTAGCCCTGGTCGTAGCCCTGCAGCCACAGCAGGATCTCGAGCATCCCGGCGCCGTAGCCGCCCACGATCACCGGGTAGTCGCCGGAGCCCTTGATGTCGCGGCAGGCCGCCTCGATCGCATCGAGGTCCAGTGACGCGAGCGGATCGGGCCAGGCGTAGGCCTCGACGTCCGCGACGGTCTCGGCCCCGTCCAGCGGGTGCTCGCACATGTCGTAGTAGAGCCCGCCATCCTTCGGCATGCGGCGCGTGATGCCCCACTCGCAGGTCGAGTAGCGGTACTGCTCGTCCTCGGACACCTTATTCAGCGCGCGCCCGGGGAGCTTGAGGTAGACGCTGCGGGTGTCTGTGCCGAGCTCGCGCAGCACCTGCTCGTGCGGCATGGCGAGCTGCTGGAGCGGGTCGAGCATGGGCTGGGGCTCGAGGCCCTCGATGCCCAGAGCCTGGACGAGGCGCTCGTAGGCGATGTGGTGAATGCCGGTGACGAAGGTGGTGCCCAGGTCGAAGGGCACGCGGTCCGGCTCCGTGTGGCTCAGCGCTGCCAGCACCCGCTCGCGCGAGGTCATGACCGGCCTCCCAGACTCCGAAGTAGGCGTCGTGACGGGTATTGTAGACCCCGGCCGGTTCGCCGGTCAAGCGGCGCCGCCGGCACGTTGACTTGCCGTGATACGCCACGTATAATCGCGCTTCCGAAGCGATCGTCCGCTGCGAGCCGTCCAGGGGCGCGACAGGCGAATGCCAGAGGTGTCACCGGCTCGACAAGGCCGCGACGAGCCCGGCCGGCCGGGTCGGGCCCCCTCACCGTGGACCTACGTGCTGCTGGCCACCGTGCCGCTGCTGTGGGGCTTCAACTTCATCTCGCTCAAGGTCCTCAAGCAGGACTTCACGGTGATCGGCCTGCTGTCGGGCCGCTACGTCGTGATGGTCTTCGCGCTGTTCGTCACGCTGTATCTGTTCGAGCGCGACATGTCGATCCGCCGCGAGCACCTTCGCTACTTCCTGGGCTTCGCGTTCGTGACCGTGGTCGTATATCAGGTCTGCTTCGCCGCCGGGGTGTTCTACACGCTGGCGGCCGAGGCGGCGCTGCTGATCTCCACCGCGCCGATCTGGGCCATGCTCATCAACGCGGCGCTGGGCTGGGAGCGGCTGAGCCTGCGGCAGGGGATCGGCACGCTGCTGGGCTTTGCAGGGATCGCCGCGGTGATACTGGGCGGCCTCGAGGCGCAGGCGGTGCCCGAGCACCACGAGTTCGGCCTGATCATCATGGTGGCCTCCGGCATCCTGTGGGCCGGCTACGCGGTGTTCTCCAAGCCTCTGCTGCGGCACTACTCGCCCCTGAAGGTGACCACGTACCTGCACTTCATCGGGGCCTTCGCCTTGATCCCGCTGGGCGCGCGCGACGCGCTGGCGGTCAACTGGGCGGGACTGTCCCCGATCACGTGGGTGTGCTTCTTCCACTTCTCGCTGCTGGCGGGCGTTTACTGCTTTGTGGTATGGTACCGCGGCGTGGCGACGATCGGCTCTTCGCGCACGGTGTTGTTCCAGTATTGCGTGCCGATCGTCGCGACGGTGGCGGCGTACTTCCTGCTGCGTGAGGTGCCGACGGCGATCCAGGTGCTCGGTATTGCCGTCACGCTGGTGGGCCTGCAACTGGCGGTGCCGCGCCGGCGCAGCACGAGGGAGCAGGCGGTAGCCGGGCTTGCAGGGGAGTGACGAAGGATGAAGGTGCTGGTGTTCAGCGACGTACACGGCGAGTTCGGTCCGCTGCGTGAGCTGATGCACGTGGCTGGGGGACTGGACTGCGACTTCGGGCTGTTCTGCGGCGATATTGTTCGAGGCGGCGCGCGCGGCAGGGAGTTCATGGCCGCCAAGGACGGGGGCCGCGAGCCGGACATGTGCTGCGAGGCCATCCGGGCGGAGCGCGCCGAGGACTACGCGTTCTACGCCGAGTTCCATGGGACGCTGCGGCCGTCACCCTTCCCGATCTTCGGCGTGCCGGGCAACATGGACGCGCCGGAGGGCAGGTACCTGACCTGCAGCCTCACCGCGGAGGGCGCCGACTCGCCGCTGGAGGTCGTGCACCGCTCGGCGGCCCGCTGCGGCGACTGGATCATCTGCGGGCTGGGCGGGGAGATCACCGAGGTCGATCGCGAGGAGTTCTTCGTGCTGCGCTACCCGCGCTGGGAGGCGCTGCAGTCGTTCCGCCTGTTCGAGCTGATCGAGGGCCGGCGCATCATGGTGCTGCACAGCCCGCCCGTCGGCGACGTGGTTGACCGCGACAACGGTGGCCACAAGGGCTGCCAAGTCGTCAATGAGGTCATCCACACCTACCGCCCCGAGCTGGCCGTGTGCGGTCACGCCCACGACGCCGCGGGCCAGGAGGTCGTGGGCGACACGCACGTGGTCAACCCCGGCTCGCTGCGCGGCGGGCGCTACGCGGTGGTGGACCTGGAGACCATGGTGGCCGACCTGCGGGAGCTGTAATGAGACTGGAGCATCAGGGCAGCCATGCCGACTCTGGACGACGCTATCGAGGCCCTCGCGTCCGGGGGCTTCGTCGCACTTGAGGACCACCCCGAGCGCGAGAATGAAGTGGACATCCTGCTCGCCGCCGAGCACGCGAGCGGCGAGCGGATCAACTACCTCGCCACCCACGTGCGCGGGCTGATCACGGTGGCGGTGGCCGAGGAGATCCTCCGGCGGCTCGACATCCCGCTGCTGGAGCCTCGCTACAGCGTGCCCAACGCGCCGCGCTTCGCCGAGCCGATCGACGCGGTGGCGGGCACCACGACCGGCGCATCGACCTTCGACCGTGCGGTGACGCTGCGCATGCTCGCCGACCCCGACAGCCGCCCGGAGGACTTCTCGCGTCCCGGCCACGTCTTCCCACTGGCGGCCGTGGCGGGAGGCCTGGCGGAGCGGCGCGGGCACACCGAGGGCGCGGTCGCGCTGGCCCGGTTGGCCGGCATCACGCCGGTGGTCGCCATCGCCGAACTCATGGACGATGAGGGCCACATGGCCCGCGGCGAGTGCGTGCGCGAGTTCGCGCGCCGCCACGTCATGCCCCTGGTAAGCGTGGAGGAGATCGCCGAGCGCATCGAGTGACCACGGAGGCGGCACTGATGGAGTTGCGCTTCGCGTACGGACACGGCGAGCAGGTCGTCGAGGTCGCGGACGAGCGCGTGGTCGAGGAGATGCGCCTGCCCTCGCCGGAGGGCATCGAGGACGTGCCCGCGGCGCTCGAGGCCACCCTCGCCGACCCCATCGGCGCGGGGCTGGAGGACGTCGTGCGGTCGGGCGACCGCGTGGCCGTGATGACCGTGGACTTCACGCGGCCCAACCCCTCCCCCATGCTGTGGCCGCTGATCGAGCGCATCGAGGGCCTGGGCGCGAGCGTGGAGATCATCATCGGCCTGGGCAACCATCGGCCGATGACCGCCGCCGAGCTCGAGGAGTTCATCGGCACCACCGCGGTATTGCAGCCCGACTCGCGGGGCACGCAGTGGCAGCTCGGCCAGACGTCGCGGGGCACTCCCATCGAGGTATCGCCGCTGGTGCGCGCGTTCGACAAGCGCGTCGTGTGCGGCTTCATCGAGCCGTCCTACATCGCGGGCTTCTCGGGCGGGCGGAAGATGATCCTGCCGGGCATCTCGTCCTACGAGTCGATCACCCACAACCACTTCCTGATCCTCACCGAGGGCCGCAAGCTGGGCGTGCTGGACGGCAACCCGGTGCACGAGGACATGACCGAGGCGGCGCTGGCCGTGGGCGTGGACTTCATCTGCGACGCCGTGGTCAACCCCGACGACAGCTACGCGGCGATCGTGTGCGGCGACCTGGTCCAGGCGCATCGGGCCGGCGCTACGCGCTCGCGGGAGATCTACGAACACACCGTGCGCGACAAGGCCGACATCGTCATCTGCACCTCCGGCGGATGGCCGTACGACATCGACATGGTGCAGGCGAAGAAGACGCTGGTGCCGGCGCTCGAGTGCGTGCGCGAGGGGGGGGCGGTGATCCTGCTGGGCGAGTGCGAGGACGGCTGGGGCGGCGAGGAGCCGTTCCGGAGGCTGCTGGAGGGCGAGGACCCACAGGCGATCATCGCCGAGATGCGCCGGCGGCTCGCCGACGGCGACGTGGAGTGGCACTGGGCGCCGTGCTCGACGGGCTTCCTGTTCTCGTCGGTGGTGCACGAGAAGAAGGCGCAACTGATCGTGGTGTCCGGGCTGGCCGCGGACATCGAGCCCACCTTCGCCGAGGCCGCGCCGGACCTGGCGACCGCGCTGGGCATGGCGGAGGAGCGGCTGGGGCCGGACGCCTCCATCATCGCCCTGCACGACGGGCGCCGCGTGATCTGCCGGTAGCGGCGGGGCGACAGCAAGGGCGATCGCGGCAGACAGGAGCGGGCCCGCGGCAGATAGCCGCGGGCCCTTGCCTTCGCAGCGACGCTTGGGAGACCGGCGGGGCTCAGTCGCCCGCGGGCGTGGTCCACATGCCGGGCTGGCTCTGTTTCAGCCACTTGGCGTGGCCGTCGCAGAAGGCACAGTTGAAGCCGTCGTTGTGCTTCTTGGAGACGCGGGACCACGTCCCGGTTGCGAGGTCCGTGATGCCGTTCGGGCCGGCGATGGTGTGGTTGCGGGAACCGCCGGTGTAGATCTCCGAAGTGGTCGAGTCACACAGCAGGATGGTGCCGCTGGGGTCCTGCAGGATCGCCAGCTTCTCGCCCGATATGCGCGGGATCGAAGAGCCGTCGTCGCGATTTGCCATGTTCGGCAGGGCGTAGGAGCACACCAGCGGGTTGGGCAACCCCGGCGGGCGCCCATAGGTGTAGCTCCAGTCGTGCGAGGGGCACTGGAGAAGCTGGTAGTTCTTCACGTACGGCTGGCACATGTCGCCCCACCAGTACAGCGAGCGGACGCCGCCCGGATAGTAATACCGGTAGTACCAGACCATCCGCTCATCGTAGTCCTGGGCGTACATGTTGATGGCCAGTCCGAGCTGTTTGAGGTTGCTCAGACATGAGGTCTGGCGCGCCTTCTCGCGCGCC
>JALGUI010000833.1 GCA_029820915.1 Candidatus Zipacnadia bacterium
GCTGGTTGAGCGCGACATCGCGACCACCGCGCGGCTCGCCCGCGTCGAGGCCGCCATCGAGGGCGAGATCGCCGAGGCCGTGCGCTTCGCGCAGGAATCGCCCGACCCCGACCCGAACACCGTCGCCGACGGTGTCTTCGCCGACTTCGACGTCCTGGACTGATGCAACGCCGCTCCGGCTCAGGAGGGACCGCCATGCATGAGCATGCCGCGGCCTGTGTCCTCGTGCTGACCTTCCTCGCCTGCTGCGCGTGGGCCGCCGACGAGCCCGAGCCCATCCACGTCTGGCATTTCGACGAGCAGGCCGGCGACGATCTGCTCGACGCCAGCGATGACTTCATCGACTTGAAGCTCTGCGGCGGCGCTACGCGCGTTGAGGGCCGCTTCGGCGGCGCCGTCCAGACCGGCGACGGCGGCTACGTGCAGGGCGACGGCGTCGGGCGCATGTCCAGCGGGGCGATCGAGCTGTGGGTCAAGCCGCTCGAGGAGTTCGGCTCCGCGCAGTTCGGCTTCATCGGCTTCGGCCACGAGTTCGGGGGCGACAACGACCAGGCGCTCCTGGGCATCTTCCCCGGCCCCGAGCGCGGCGGGCCGCCGCAGTTCGGCTTCGGCATCTGCCCCGGCACCTGGAGTGGCGCCTGCGCGACGGAGCCGCCCGCGGTCGGGGAGTGGCACCATCTCGTCGCCAACTGGGGACGGCTGGGCATTCAGGTCTACGTGGATGGCGAGCTGGTCGCCGACGAGGACATCCGCCTCGACCTGCCCCGCCACGCGGCGGTCTTCCTCGGCGCCAGCTCCTGGGGCCGCACCTTCGGCGCCATCATCGACGAGGTGCGCATCTACGCCGACCCGCTGCCCGCCGAGATGGTCCGCAGGCACTTCGCCGACGCCTCCTACGTCGCATCCCCGCCGGCCCCGACCGACCGGCAGGTGCACTACGGCGCCGCCGAGGGCGGCTCGCTGAACGCCGCCGACTTCGACTCTCCCGAGAGCTTCACGGGCGGCATCCAGGAGGCGATCGATGCCCTGCCTCGCCGTGGCGGCGAAGTCCACGTTCTGCCGGGAACGTACCTCATCCGCCGCTCGATCTGGGTCCGCGACAACATCACGCTGCGCGGCGCCGGCGCCGCCACGGTGCTCATCAGGCCCTCGGAGCGCATGACGAAGCTCACCGCCCCTGCTGAGGCAGGGGACAGGACGGTCCAGGTCGAGGACGCCTCCGGCTTCGAGGTCGGCGCCGATATCAGCATCTACGCCGACCGCGTTCACGGCTGGCACTCGACTACGGCGCACATCGAGGCCATCGAGGGCAACACGGTCACGCTCAGCCGTGGCCTCAACAGGCCGGTGGACCCGGCCGAGGGCCACGGTCACGCTCAGCCGTGGCCTCAACAGGCCGGTGGACCCGGCCGAGGGCGCCGCGGTCATCAACTACTTCCCCATGGTCACCTCCGAACACGAGCGCAATCTCGCCATCCACGACCTGTGCATCGACGGCGGCATGGGCCGGCCCAATGAGGGCGTTGCCGACTTCACCTGGGCCGCCATCCACCTCTACGACTGCCGCGACGTGCGCGTCGAGGGCTGCCGCGTGCGCAACTGGCCGTGCGACGGCATCTCGGTGCAGGCCGGGCGCGGCGCGACCATCTCCGGCAACATGGTCGAGAACTGCCGCGGCCACGGCATGCACCCCGGCACCGGCCTCGCCGACAGCGTGTGGTCGGGCAACATCTCGCGCGAGAACACCGGCGACGGCCTGTTCTTCTGCATGCGCGTGCGCCACAGCGTGGTCACGAGCAACGTGCTGGCCAACAACGACGGCTCTGGGATCGGCCACGTCGGCGGCGGCGGGGACAAGTGCAACGTGGTCGCCAACAACACCTGCGTGGGCAACGGACGCTGGGGCATCCACGTCTACGACGGCACCGACAACGTCATCACGGGGAACCTGTGCCTGAATAACTCGCGACTGCATCCGGGCGCGCGGGGCTGACCATCACCGGCCCGAGCAGCCGGGAGTACGGGAACCTGCAATAGCGCTCAGCCGACCATCTCCCGGGCGCGCGCCAGCGCCTGCAGCGTCTCGGCCACCATCACCCGCTCGGCCTCCGGCACGATGCCCAGGCCCCGGTGATACGCCCGCGCAGTGATCTCGTAGCCGCCCTCTTCATACGCAGAAGCGATAGGCAGGTAGCCGATGGAGCCATTCACGTGCGTCACGTCCAGCGTGGCGGTGAAGGGCGAGCGCTCGATCACCTGCTGCCCGATCTCGTAGAA
>JALGUI010000834.1 GCA_029820915.1 Candidatus Zipacnadia bacterium
GCCGTCCCACAGCCAGTGCGAGTAGGGCAGCCAGATCGTGCCGTAGGGCGCCAGGGGCCTCACGGTGCCCTCGATGCTGCCCCATTCGTTGGTCGGCCCAGGCCCCCAGCCGGGATTGAAGAGGAAGCGGGCCTCCGGCCAGCGCTCCCGCACCCACTCCGCCCACTTCACCTGGTTCGGCGCGGACTCGTCGTTCGGCTCATCCTTCATGTACAGCGCCCACTCCTCCGGGCGCAGGTTCAGCTCGCCGATCATCCGTTGGACCTCAGCGATCCGCGCGTCGGCCTCCGCCAGGTCGTACTCCTCCGGGTCCACCAACTTCCAGGCCGGGTTGAAGCGGAAGACGAAGAACCGGTAGCCGGCCTCGCGCGCCGCCGCCATGTCGGCGTCGATGTGCACCACGTTGATCCCGTACTCGAGGTAGTCATCCAGCCAGTCGCGCCCGTACTGCCAGCCCCAAGTGCACAGCGGGTTCTCGACCGGCAGCGCGTAGTCGCCCACCATGGCCCGCAGGGGGACTTCGCGCACACTCCCGTCCTCTCCGGAAAAGCGGATGGCCGCCCGGTATCGGCCGGGGGGCATGTCGCGCGTGTCCAGCGTAATCCACAGCAGCACCGGGTCGCTCTGCGTCACGGTCACCGTCGGGAAACTGTGGATGTTCGGCAGGTTGCGGATGTGCTGCTGCAGCACGCTCGTGCTCCCGGTCGGCATGTCGAGGCTCAGGCTCCCGGGGTCGGCGAAGATCGGGTCGATGGAGTGGCCGATCTCCTTCTGGGGGTCGGCGAAGATCGGGTCGATGGAGTGGCCGATCTCCTTCTGGTTCACGAAGCCTGCCACGCGCAGCGTGACGTGATCGGCAACGAGCGGATCGCCCACCAGATCGACGGTGACGGTCGCGCTGTCCGAGCCCGGCTCGAGCCTGATGCCCAGCGCGGCGTGCGCCCAGTCGTTCTGGAGTGTCGAGATGGTGACGCCGCGGGCGGGATGGCGCAGGCTGTCAGCCAGCTCGTCCGCCGATGCCTCGACGAACGGGTGGCTTCGGTACACCTCCCAGTCGGCCAGGGCGGAGCCGGTGGCCGCGGCCAGCAGCAGTGGCGTCAGGCATGCAAGATGAGAGGCGCACGACCACACGTTCGGACGCGTGAACACAATCAGGCCTCCTTGAGGCCGCGCCTGCCGTGAGGTCGCACGGCGGCCCCCGCCTGGCCTGTGGTCTCAGAGCTGACGCTCTCGATCTCCAGCCGGATGACACCCGCCTCGCCGGCCTCGACGGTGACGAGTGGGTAGCGCATCGGCATCGGGTCAACCAGCTTCAGCTTGCCCAGGCCCACGATCTTCTCGTCCACGTAGCCGTCGGCCTCGATCGAGGCGATGCCGCCCTCGGTCACACGCAGGATCACGCCGCTGGGCCACCTGAGCGTGTTGCCGTCCCGAGTCGGCATGCTGTGACACCACCACTGCATCCGGGCGGCGCCGGTGCGCAGGACACAGGCCCGGCCGGGCCGGATCAGCTCCACCGACTGGGCCGACTCTCCGCCGCCGCAGCGGATCACCGCGGTCGCGCCATCGTCCGTCAGCGCCATGCTTTCCGGCGTCCAGCCGGGCAGGCCGGTGAGGTCCACGATCACCGCCTCGCCCCCGCCATGCGCGATGACCGACCCCTGGCGCACGCCCAGCGCGAGGCCGCCCGGTTCATACGAAGTGCGCGCGTAGGCCTCGCCTACGTCCGGGAACTCGAACGACAGCGGGGCGTCCGCCTCAGCATCGGGCGCCACCGTCGAGTCGTACCAGGCGTAGGCATAGCCGCCAAGCTCGAACAGGAGCAGCTCGCCGTTCGAGGTCACGTACCGGGTCTGCTGGAACGATCCGAGGGATTCGTCCCACAGAGCGAGGCGCTGGTAGACCGGCCGGCGGTACTCCCGCGCCAGGTAGAGCAGCACCGGCGACCAGTAGTCGAGCTGACCGTAGGAGGGCGCGAAGAGGATCGAGCGGTTATCCTCGTTGTGCCCCGGCTGCTTGCGCCCCACCACCGCCGCCAGAGCGATGCGGCCGTCCATGTGTTG
>JALGUI010000835.1 GCA_029820915.1 Candidatus Zipacnadia bacterium
GAGCGCTGCGACGTGCTGCCCTGGGAGGAGGCGAACCCGGGGCTAAGGGAGGGGTAGCGCTGCCTCTGTGCCGTGGATGACAGTCGCGCTTCACGCCACGGCTGGCCTCGGCAGGCCAGCCGTTCCGGGGATAACAGAGCCACGGCCCTGCCGGTAGGCCGTTCTGGAGGTCGGGCCTGCCCCAGGCAGCTTGCTGTCTCCGCCCGACGCCGTTTGCCGAGCGCTACTCCACGAGGTTCCCTCGTCCTGGGATCACCGAACTCCACGGCCTGCCCGCGACCAGCGCTCCGTCCGCCACGAAGCCCTCGGGTCGGTCGCGCAGCTCGTCGATGAGGCGAGAGCGCCACAGCGCCAGGCGCTCGGCATGGGCCTGCTCGGCGGACAGGTCATGGCACTCGTTCGGGTCCTCGGAGAGGTCGAAGAGCTGCTCGGCTCCGGTCTTCGGGTCCCAGATGTACTTCTCGCGCCCGTCGGTCAGCCCCATGTGCTCGGGCACGTGCTCGATGTGCACGTAGTCCCGCCAGGGGACCTGCTCGCCGCGCATGAGCGGCAGCAGGGACCGGCCGTCGCAGGTGTCCGGGACCTTGACACCGGCCATCTCCAGCAGCGTCGGCATGATGTCGGCGTGCGTGCAGGGCGCATCGACTGTGCTCGCGCGCTGCAGGCCGAAGTGCTCGGGCGCGCGCACGATGAACGGCACTCGCGCCGAGGGCTCATAGGCCCGCGACTTGCGCCACATGTAGTGATCGCCGAGCATCTCGCCGTGGTCGGCGGTGAAGACCACGATGGTGTCGCGCTTGAGGTCCCGGCCGATGCCGATGACCGGGTTGAGCAGGCGCCGGAGCTGATCATCCACATGGTTGATGAGCCCGTAGTAGCCCGCGCGCGCCGCGACCAGCGCCTCGCCGGTCAGGTTCACGCGGTTGGGCGCAACGTGCTCCCCGCCCTCGCCAAAGCCCGGGGGCTCGGCCCAGTCGCCAATGACCGGTTCGGGCACCCCCGTGCGCAGGTAGCGCTCGAAGTAGACGGCAGGCGGCTGCAGCGGCGGATGCGGCGCGATGAAGCCCATGGTCAGGAAGTACGGGCAGCTCGGGTCGCGGCGCTCGAGGAAGCGCAGCGTGCGGTGCAGCACCCAGTTGGTGAAGTGCAGATGCTCGTCCAGCGGCCACGGGTGAGCCGTGTAGTCATTGTGCATCACGCCGCCGCCGAACCAGCCGCCGGCGTCCTCGGGCCCGACCTGCGCCAGCCACTCGCTGTAGTCGCTCGCGCCTGTGTGGCACTCGGTCTCCATCTCGTCGTAGCCGTAGCGCTTGCGCGGCGGGTGCTGGTGCATCGAGCGGCCGACCAGCCGCGTCTGTCTGGCCCGACAGCATCGAGCGCCGAGTGGCGATGCAGCTCGGGCAGCCCGAGTAGAAGTGCGTGAAGCGCACGCCCTCGGCGGCGATCCCGTCCATGTTGGGCGTGAGCAGGACGGGGTGCCCCTCGACGCTCAGGCAGTCGCCGCGCTGCTGGTCGGTGTTGATGAGGATGATGTTCGGGCGCTGCTCGGGCATGGTGCGACCTCCGCGCCGTCGGGATGGGCATCGCGCATCAGGTTCGTCACGCGCCCGGCGAGGCCTGCGTCCCGAGCGCGGAGGAACGCTGTCGCTCCGCCACGGAGGAGCGCTGAAGGGAGGACTGCGCGCCGCCTTTGGCAAAGTCACCGGTGCAGTCATCGCCTCGTGATACCGGTGATCGCCATGTCTCGCCCCACCGCGCTGCTCGCCGCCGGGCTCTTCTGGTGCACGGTGGCAATTGCCCAGGACGCGCCCGACCTGTGCGCCAACGGCTCCTTCGAGGTCGAGGGCGGCTGGGAGCTGGTCCTGCAGCAGGGGGCGGAGGGGTCGCTCGAGTACGACGCCTCGCTGGCGCGCTCGGGCGAGCGGTCGCTGCGGCTGACGAAGACCAACGGGCGTGGCTACGTGGTGCTGCGCTCGGTCGAGCCGGTCGCGCCCGAGGTGGGGCAGACGTACCTGTTCCGCGGCTGGTTCCACGCCGACGAGTCGCCGGTCTCCTCGGTGCTGATGTTCCGCGTGCGCGAAAGGGACGCCAACCTCTCCTACGACGCCATCGATCGCTCCTACGGCTGGTCCGGCCACAGCTTCATCGTCCCCGCGCCGCCCGGCGCCTGGGAGAAGCGCGTCAACAGCTTCAAGGCCAACGAGGAGCGCCAGGTCCATCTGCATGTGGTGCTCTACGGCAACCCCTGCACGGTCTGGCTCGACGACCTGCAGTTCAC
>JALGUI010000836.1 GCA_029820915.1 Candidatus Zipacnadia bacterium
GTCGCCGCCGGCTTCATCGGCCGGCAACTCGATCTCGATCTTCCTGCCCGCGCTATCGTCCATTAAGGCGCACGTCCTCCTATCGGTCAGGCCCTACGCCGGCTTCGCCGTCGCTGGGCGCACTGTCGTGGTTGCGGCGCGTTACTGCTCTTCCGACCGGCTCAGCGCCTGGCCCAGATTCCGGGCGATGATCGAGACCATCTCCAGGGCCAGCTCGTACTTCATGCGCATCGGCCCGAGCACGCCCAGGGCGCCCGTCCGGCGGCCGCCCGCGGAGTAGGTGGCGGCGACCACGCTGCAGTCTCGTAGCGCCTCGATGCCGTGCTCCAGCCCTATGCACACGGCCGGGGCCGCGGAGCCCGCGGCCTCCTCGAGGGCGCGGCGCAGCAGCGGCGACGGCGTCAGGATGCTGATGACGCGGCGTAGCCTCTCCGACTCCTCGAACTCGGGCTGGTCGAGGACGAAGGTGGTGCCCTCGACGTAGACGCGCGCGCTGCCGGCGTCCTCGAATGCTCCTCTCAGGCCCCGCAGCAACCCGGCGTCGGGCACATCCACGTCATCAATGGGCGCCGCGGCGCCGAGGTGCTCGCCCACGAGTCGCTCTCGCAGCAACCCCTCGATGCGCTCGACCTCCGCCACGGTGACGGGCCCGTCGGTCTCGATCAGCGCCTCGTCGCCACGGCCGTCGTCGTCGAGGAAGGACAGCAGCACGTTGCGGGCGCTCACGGATGTGAGCGACAGGTCGATCAGCCGCGCCTCGCGCTCGCCGGGCGAGATGACGACCGCCGGATAGCGGGTGATGCGCGACAGGATGCCGGAGCTCAGACGCAGCGCCGCCTCGTGCTGTCCCGCCACCCGTCGCAGCTCGCCCTGGATCCACGCGACGTCGCGGTCCAGGCGCGCCGCGCCCGGCCGCAGGCCGTTGACGTACAGACGATAGGCGGGCCCCAGGGGCAGGCGTCCGGCCGAAGTGTGCGGCTGGTTGAGGTACCCCTGTCGCTCCAGCCGCACCATCTCGCTGCGAATGGTGGCCGAACTGCACGAAAAGCCGTGGCTCTGGCGCAGAGAGTCCGAGCCAACCGGCTGTGCGGTCTGTATGTGCTCGGCCACCACCGCGGTGGCGACGGCCTTCTGGCGCTGGGTGATCTCCTCCACCGCAGCCAGCTCCTCGGGCGCCTGTGCCACATGCGAAGCATCTCCGCGATGTCCGTGCGGCACATCGCGCACTGAGCGCGTTCCCTCCGCAAGCGTACCAACACCGGGCAGGGCTGTCAAGTTTGCGCCACCGCCGGCGTCCGGGCAGGATTCGCCGCGCCGGCGGCGCAAGTACCCCGAGACGCAGCAATCTCCCGATGCGCCGGCGCTCGCCACCCCGGCGGCCGCCGACCTGCGCTGCGAGTGGGTCGCGAACAACCCGTCGGTGGGCGATGCGCACCCCGAGTTCTACTGGGCGACCGACGGCCAGCGGGCCTGCCGGGTTCAGGTCGCGGCGTCCGAGGCCGACCTGGCGGCCGAGCGCGGCCTGCTGTGGGACTCAGACCGTGTCGGTAGTCGCCTGTCCATCGTCGAGTACGCCGGGCCCGCGCCGGCGGATGAGGCGACGTACTTCTGGCGCATGCGCCTGTGGGGCGAGGGCGATGAGCCCGGCCCGTGGAGCGACGTCCAGCGCTTCACCATGGACCTGCAGCCGCTGCCGTCGCTGCGGCCGCACATGCGCCACTTCGTCAACTTCGGCTCGGGAGACAGCGAGATGATGGCGGCCCGCTACGACGCCAGCTTCCGCCCGGGGCCGAACGAGGTGCGCGAGGAGTACATCGGCCTGCACTACTCGCTCATGGCGACCATGGTGATCCCTTCGAGCAAGCACGACGACCTGGCGGCGTGGTGCGTGGCGCAGGGCCTGAACGAGGAGGGCGTCCCGGAGGAGATGTTCTGCCACTTCCGCCAGGACACTGATGTCACGCTGCACGTCGGCGCGGAGAAGGCCTCGAACCCGCGCGAGACGCGCACCATCCCCGGTTGGGACCCGGCCAACGACCGCAACGACGACGGGGTGCTGGATGACGCGGAGGCGGCGAACCTCGCGAATCCCGACGCCCATGCCCGGCGGATGTCCGAGGCGCGCATCCCGATCTACTACTGGGGCCCGCCGCGCGATGACTACGTCATGAACATCGGCCATCCGGGCTACCGGCGCTACCTGGCCGAGAAGTACATGCCCGACCAGCTTGCGGGCGGGTATGACGGCTTCTTCGTGGACACCACGCCCAGCGATGTGCCGGGCGCGGGGCGAGGCGCCGTGGTGCTGGAGTACCCGCGCGGGCCGGGCGAAGCGGACGCCTGGATGCGCGATGGCATGGAGTCAGAAGGCTGGCTGGGCATCACGCACGGCGCCAGCGCGCTGGAGGCCCGGCTGAGGGCCGCCATCGACCTCGACCGACGCGGCAAGATCCAGCTCCTGCAGTTCAACCCCATCTACATCGAGGGCCGCTCCGAGTTCGGGCCCAAGGTGCCCATCGACCTCGACCGGGACGCCGTCTACGGCCTGGCGGCCTACTACCTGTGCGCGGGGGACCGCAGCTACTACGGCTACGGCCGCCACCCCTACGGGCGGGCCACCACCTGGTACTTCCCGGCCATTGAGTTCAACATCGGGGAGCCGCGGGGACCCTTCGAGAGGATCGTGTTCGCGGACGACTCGGCCGCGGAGGGCGAGAACCTGCTGCCCAACGGCGACTTCGAGATCGACGAGGATGGCGACGGCCTGCCCGACGAATGGGAGACCGCCCGGCCGCTGGCGTTCGACGAGGAGGTCGTCCACTCCGGCGCCCGGTCGGTGCGCATCGACAGCGATGACGTGACCATCAACAATATCAACAAGGGCTACGTGACTCTGGCGCCCAACACCATCTACACGCTGACGGGCTGGATGAAGACCGAGGACGTCGCCGGTGGGCAGGGCGCGCAGGTCTACCTCTACGATTTCGAGGGCGCGCAGACCGGGGGCATCAGCATCATCATGCACGGGACGAACGACTGGACGCAGGTCAGGCAGGTCTTCCGCACCGGCGATGACCCGGAGGGTCGCGTGACCTTCCGCATCTACGGCTCGACCGGCACGGCTTGGTTCGACGATCTGGCGCTGGTCGAGGGCGCGGCGACGGAGCACATCATCTTCGCGCGGCGCTTCGCCAACGCGCTCGTGCTCGTGCGGCCATCGATGCCGGCGATCGGCTGGGACG
>JALGUI010000115.1 GCA_029820915.1 Candidatus Zipacnadia bacterium
CGTGGTGCCCGAGCAGGTGGGTGGCACGCCGGTGGCCTACGTGCAGGTCGCGGCGATCATCGAGTACATGAAGCCAGGCGAACGCATCGACCTCGACGACATCGCCATCTACCGGGTGGGCGACTGATGCCAGCAGGGCGGCTCCGCGATACGGGCGGTCTCGCCCGTGCGCCGTACCGGACGCGCCAGGGAGGTGCGAACAACCGACGGGCAGGAAGGTTGTGTTCAGAAAGCGCGCCCATCGCCGCATTGAGCCGCGAGATTGCGCACAGCGGTCCATGAAGGCGTGTGATCCTGAAGGAACACTCCTTCTTGAACACAACCGGAGTGCCCGTCGCACGGGACGACTCACGGCAACCCGCGGCCCCCGTTCAGTGGCACGGGCGGCTCACGCAACCAGCGCCCCCGTTCAGTGGCACGGGCACTCCTGCCCGTGCGTCGCTTGCACGCCGGCGACGACAACTGCCGACGCATGTGAACATGCGTCGCTCCGGACGACATGGGGTTCGCTTACTCCCCACTCCCCCCTCCGCCACCTTGGCCCGGTCGGCGTGTCCTCGATCACGATGCCCTGCGCCAGCAGCTCGTCGCGAATCTCGTCCGCCCGCGCCCAGTCCTTGTCGCCGCGGGCCGCCTCGCGCTCGGCCATCAGCGCATCGACCTCCGCGTCCACCGAGCCCTTCTCATGGTCGATGATCCCCAGCACCGTGTCCGCGTCGGCCAGGAAGTCCAGCACCTGGCGGCCCTCGGCCCCCACCCTCGCCTCGGAAAGCAGCGGGTTGACCCCGCGCACCAGCTCGAAGACCGCCGCCATCGCGCCGGGGATGTTCAGGTCGTCGTCGAGACCCGCGTCGAACTTGGTGAGCGCGGCGTGCACCTGCGCCGACAGGTCCACGCCCTCGGCGTCCTCGGGCACCTCGGCCACCCGGTCCGCGAAGTCCCACAGGCGCGCCAGCGCCTGTCGGCTCTGCTCGAGGCCGTCGAGCGTGAAGTTGAGCTGCTTGCGGTAGTGCGCGGTCATCAGCAGGTGCCGGACGGCCACCGGGTCGTAGCCACGCTCGAGCAGGTCGCGGAGGGTGTAGAAGTTGCCCTTGGACTTGGACATCTTCTCGCCCTCGACGATCAGGTGCTCGGGGTGGATCCAGAAGCGCACGAACTGTGTGCCGGTCGCCGCCTCCGACTGCGCGATCTCGTTCTCGTGGTGCGGGAAGACGAGGTCCACGCCGCCCAGGTGCATGTCGATGGTCTCGCCCAGGTACTCGATGGCCATGGCGGTGCACTCGATGTGCCAGCCCGGCCGCCCGGGGCCCCACGGGCTATCCCAGCTCGGCTCGCCCGGCCCGGCGGCCTTCCACAGCGCGAAGTCACGCGCGTCCTCGAGCTCGTACTCGTCGCTGTCGAGCCGCCCGAACTCCCGGCTGGTGTGCTCATCGGGCACCACGCCCGACAGGCGGCCATAGTTCGGGTAGCTGGAGATGTCGAAGTAGACACTGCCGTCCTGCTCGTAGGCGTGCCCCTTGTCCACGAGCGTCCGGATGACGTCCAGCATCTGGCCGATGTGCTCGGTGGCGCGGGGGTACTTCCACGCGGGCTGAATGCGCAACGTCTCCAGGTCCTCGAAGAAGTAGTCGGCGTACTTCGCGGTGTACTCGCCCAGCGACATGCCCTCACGCTCGGCGCCGGCGATGGTCTTGTCGTCCACGTCGGTCACGTTCATTACGTTGTGGACCTCGAACCCGCGGCGGCGCAGCGCGCGCACCAGCAGGTCGGACCACAGGAAGGTGCGCAGGTTGCCGATGTGCGGGAAGTCGTAGACGGTCGGCCCGCACGAGTAGAGCGTCACCAGCCCCTCGTGGAGCGGCTGGAACTCCTCTTTGCGCCGCGTCATCGTGTTGTGGATCCTGAACATCGGGATCGCCTCCCGGCGGTGCCATTGCGAAAGCAAGACGCAGCGGATCTCTCCGCTGCGCCGGTCTGCCATCTCGTCAACGATGCCGGTCCGTCAGCGGTGACCGGCGTACAGGCAGCGGCGCACCCGCGTACAGCAGCAGGCGCCCCGCACCTCACTTGTCATGGAAGTCCAGAGGGACCTCACTGCGCGCTGCCCTCTTCGACGGGCTCGTCGGCGGCCTCCTCGACCTCCGCGTCAACCACCGTCGTCCCCTCGTCCCCGACCGGCTCCTCGGCCAGGCGCGTGATCTCGGTCTGGGCATTGCTGGAGGCCTTGCGGAACTCGCGCAGGCCCTCACCGATGCCGCGCATGATCTCCGGGATCTTGCGCCCGCCGAAGAGCACGAGCACGAGGATCAGGATGACCACCAGCTCCGGTGTGCCAAGCCCGAACATCGCTCTACACCTCCTGCACCCACCCCACCCCCATCGGGCCTCGATGGGCTACTGCTCGCCCTCGGCGTCCTCGTCGGCGCTCGCGTCGAGCCGCTCGAGCGTCACCTCGGCGGCCAGCTCGCTGATGCGCTCCGCGGTCACGTTGCCGGCGCCGAAGGTCTCGGCATTCGCCGCGCCACAGGCGACGGCCAGCCGCATGCGCTCGCCGAAGCCCTTTCGCTCGATCGACGCCGCCGCGAAGCCGGCCACGAAGGCGTCGCCACTGCCGACGCTGCTCACGCGCTCGATGGCCGGCGGTCGCGCCCACCAGACGCCGTTGGCGCGCGTCACGCCGATGGCGCCGCGCGCGCCGAGTGTCACGAGCACTACACTGACGCCGCCCTCGACCAGATCGGTGGCTGCCTGCAGCACGCCGTCGGGCACCGAGAGCTGACGCCTGACCAACTGCTGGAGTTCGCCCAGGTTCGGTGCGATCACCGTCGGCCCCTCCGGGACCGCGCGCGCCAGCAGTTCGTCGTACGCATCCAGGATGACCGGGACCTTGAGCGAACGCGCCGCCTGCACCAGCTCCGCGTAGATCTCCAGGTTCACGCCACGCGGCGCACTGCCGGAGATGATCGCCAGCGCGCTGCGCTCCAGGTGCCTGCGCCAGGTATCACGCAGCCGCTGCAGCTCCGTGGGCGTGACCAGCGGCCCGGTCTCGTCCAGGCGCGTCTGCGTGCGCTGCGTTGGGTCAATGACGTTGATGGTAACGCGCGACTCCTCCGCTATGGCGACGAAGTCCGTGCGCAGGCCGTCGTCCATCAAGTCGCGGTTGATGAACCGCCCGTTGTTGCCGCCGACGAAGCCGGTGATGAGGTGCGGCCGGCGCAGGGCCCCAAGGACCCGAGCCACGTTGATGCCCTTGCCCCCCGCGGCCGTGCTTATGCCGGACGGGTGGTAGTACCCGCCGACGGCGTAGTTATCGACTTCGTATGTCTTATCAACGCCCGCGTTGGCGCACAGGACGGTGATCAACGCGCAGCAACTCCCACGCTGTCCCCCGGTCACGGCTCGGCCCGATCGGGCGATCAGCCCTCCAGCAGGTTGCCGATGCGCCCGATAGCCTCTTCGATGTTCTCGATCGAGTTCGCCGACGACAGCCGCAGATAGCCGTCACCGTAGGCCCCGAAGGCCGTGCCCGACAGCACCGCCACGCCCGCCTCCTCGAGGCAGCGGCGGGCGAGCTCCCTGCTGTCGATGCCCGTCTCGGTGACGTTCGGGAAGACGTAGAACGCGCCCGCCGGGCTGAGGCACGACACGCCGGGCAGCGCGTTGAGGCCCTCGACCATGATGTCGCGGCGCTCCTCGAACGCGGCCATCATCGCCTCCGACTCCTCCTGCGGGCCATCGTAGGCGGCGATGCCCGCGATCTGAACGAAGCTCGCGGTGCACGAGTTCGAGTTGGTGTGCAGCTTCGCGACCTGCTCCGCCAGCTCCGCGGGCATGACGCCGTAGCCCAGGCGCCAGCCCGTCATTGCATAGGTCTTGGAGAAGCCCTCAAGGAGGATGGTCCAGTCCTTCATGCCATCAACTTCGGCGATGGAGTGGTGCTCACCCTCGTAGATCATCTTCGAGTACGGCTCATCGGAGAGCACCCATATCTCGTTGGCGAGGGCCACCTCGGCCACGGCCTCCAGGTCGGCCATCGTCAGCACCGACCCCGTGGGGTTGTGCGGCGAGTTGATGATGATCATCCGCGTCTTGTCCGTGATGACCGACGCGAGCTCCTCGGGGTCCAGCCGGAACTCGCGCTCCTCGCGCAGCCGTGCGGGCACCGCGGTCGCGCCCACGAACTCGGTGACCGACTCGTAGATCGGATAGCCGGGACTGGGGCAGATGACCTCGTCGCCCTCATCGACCAGCGCCAGGATGCCGAAGAACAGGATCGGCTTGGCGCCCGGGGTGATGACTACCTCGGCGGGATCGACCTCGATGCCCCGGGTCTCGGCGATGTAGCGGCCGTAGCGCTCGCGCGCCTGGGGCAGCCCCGCGGACGGACCGTAGCCGGTGAAGCCGTCGGCGAGGGCCTGGCAGGCGGCGTCCTTGATGTACTGCGGCGTGTCGAAGTCCGGCTGGCCGATCTCGAGGTGGATGATGTCCCGGCCCTCGGCCTCGAGCTGACCGGCCCGTGCCAGGACCTCAAAGGCGGTCTCGGTGCCCAGCCTGCTCATGCGCTCCGCGAGTCTCATCGGAAAGCTCCTTTGCCTGTAGCTTGGGCGAAAACCCGGGGTTGTGTGGGTGCGGACATAGCAGAACCGCGCCGTCGCTGCGCGGGGGGCCGATGGGCTCACCCGGCGCTCAAGCGGCGCGCTGATGTGACGGTAGCATACGCCAAATCGGCGTGCCGCGCAAGAGGCGGATCGGCGTCGTGCCTGAACGCGGAATGCAGGTGGCGGGCATGGCCGCCCGCCCGTCCAGTTCCTTCTGGAGGGCGGGCACGCCCGCCCGTCGAAGCCGTCAGTACGCATTTCCCGCAAGTAAGCCTCAGTCCGGCGCGGGCGGGTACTCCGTGCACAGCAGGTGCAGCGGCGGCTCGTCCTCGTCGATGGCCGGGAAGCGCCCGACGCGCTCGTCGTGGAAGCGGTTGTCGGTGGCGTCGTCGTTGACCGTGGACACCTCGCCGAGCAGCACCGGCGACTCGCCCGACTCGGGCTTGCCCCAGAACTCGTGGTAGAGGTGCGACGGGAGGGTGATGCTCTGGCCGGCTCGCAGCTCAACGGTGGCGCCCGCATCGACGGTGTAGACGTGCCCGTCCACGTTCACGGTCACGGGCGTGTCGAGCTTCTCGCCATCGTCGGCGCCGTTCCACACGCGCAGCACGAGCCGGCCGCCGCCGCGGCAGATGATGTCCTCCATCTTGTCGAAGTGGAAGTGCGTGGGCGTCACCTGCTCATCGCCGCAGACGAGGAGCTTCTCGCAGTAGGGCTTGGGGTACTGCTCGAGCGCGGCGTTGCCGTTGCGGATGGTGAACAGGAGCAGCCCGACGCGCTCGTAGTCGCCCAGGCCGAAGTCGGTGATGTCCCAGCCGAGCAGATTGTCGCGGATCTCGTCGAACTCGTGCCCGGCGGCGGCCCACTCGGCCGGTGACCAGTAGGCCCACGCGGGCAAGTGGAAGTTCATGCGCTCGAGGAACGCCTTGCTCCCGCGCAGGATCTCGTTGAGGTCGGACCGCGTCATCCCGACCCTCCAGGTGCGGCTTCGACTCATGGGCGGGAAGGGTGTTCGACACGAGGCCCCGCCGGCCCTGCGATTGCCCCGCAGCGCCGCGGCTTGATTTGACCGAGAGGCGCTGAATCAGTATGATTTGGGTCCCACCGATGACGGCACCGGTCGGCCCCCGGGGCCGGCCGATCCTTCCCATACAGGAGGATGATCTGATGAGCGAGAGTATCTATGGCTTCGGGATAGTCGGCTGCGGCGTCATCGCGCCCACGCACGCCGAGGCGATCAGGAGGCTGGGCAACGCCGAACTGCGCGCGATCTGCGACGTCAACGAGGAGGCCGCGAAGGCCTGCGCCGGTGAGTTCGGCGCCGATTGGTACACCGACCTCGCCGAGATGCTGGCGCGCGACGACATCCACGTCTGCAATATCCTCACCCCCAGCGGCCTGCACGCCAGGCTCGGCATCCAGTGCGCGGACGCGGGCAAGCACGTGATCTGCACCAAGCCCATCGACATCACGCTGGAGAGCATCGACGCACTGATCGCGGCGGGCGAGCGCAACGGCGTGAAGATCGCCGCCACGCACCAGAGCCGCGGCTACCCGGTCTACGAGAAGATCAAGCGCTACATCGACGAGGGCCGCATGGGCGAGATGCTCTACGGCAACGCCTTCGTGCCGTGGTACCGGAGCGACGAGTACTACTCCGACGGCTGGCACGGGACGAAGAAGCTCGACGGTGGCGGCGCGCTCATCAACCAGTCGATCCATTACATCGACCTGCTGATCTGGTTCCTGGGCAAGGTCGAGCGCATCTATGGCTTCGCCGACGCGCTGGCGCACGATATCGAGACCGAGGACATCGGTTCGGCGGTGCTCAAGTTCGAGGGCGGCCAGCACGGCATCATCCAGGGCACCACGTGCACCTACCAGGGCATGCCCACGCGCATCGAGGTCCACGGCACGAAAGGCAACATCCTGGTCGTCGGGGACGACGTCGCCCTGTGGGATGTCGAGGGCGACGAGCTGGTCGAGAACCCGCCGGCGGGCAAGGTGGGCGGCGCGGCCGACCCCAAGGCCGGAATGCCCGAGCACGCCGTTGTCTCGCATGTCGAGCAGATCGGCGACGTGCTCGACGCCATCGACGAGGTCCGCGATCCGGTGCTCGACGGCCACGAGGCGCGGCGCGCGGTCGAGGTCATCCTGGCGATCTACCGCGCCTCGCAGACCGGCGAGGTCATCGACCTGAGCTGAGGCGTCGAGCGCACGCGAACGGACTGCGGCCGGCCCGTCACGGGCCGGCCGCCTCGATTCGCGCGGACGCGCGGGCGGCTACTGCTCGGGCGCGGGCACCAGCCTCCGCTCCGGCGCGACCGCCAGGTACGGGTGGACAGCGCCCTCGACCTTCAGCCGCACAAGCTGGACGTAGAAGCCCTCCGGGAGCGTCTCGGGGGCTTCGATGCGCACGCGGATCGGCTGATCGCCGGCCGGCAGGTCCACCGTCACCGGCTCCTCGAGCACGACGAACGGCTCGCCCTCGCCTACCTGCCCGCGGATCGCCTGGTGCCCGCCCGTCAGCACCGTGACCGATGCCGGGGCCTGCGGGTCGCTGCGCGTCAGCCAGAAGGTCCTCGGCCCCAGCGCCGGCACGAAGAAGAACCGCGCGGTGCCGCTGTCGGCGCGGAAGGGGAAGGCGTGCCACGGGCTGTGCACGCGCACGCCGTACCACGCCTGCCCGCCCGAGCCGCCGGTCACGTAGAGCGCGTAGGTGCCCGTTTCCGGCGCATCGACCGCGAACGATTCCGTGGCGCCGGGGCTTACCGCTTCATTGCGCAGCATCCCCCCGTCAGGCCGCACGAGCAGGTACTGCAGCGCGAGCGGCCGGGCCTGCCCGGCGAGGTGGCGGACGTCCACCTCGATCGGCTCGCCGCCGCGCGCGTAGATCAGGAACTGCTGCACGTCGCGCGTCGGGATCCACTCATCCTCTCCCGTGCCATCGCCGGCGGGCTCAAGCTGCGGGATCGCCTCGCCCTCGAAGGGGCTGAGGTCCAGCTCGGCAACCAGTGGCTCGACCGGCTCGAAGGGGATCGACGGCTCTTGGCGTCCGGCGGCGATGTCGGCCAGCGCCGTCTCATTCGCCTCGCCGTATGCCTCCCAGCGGAGTTGGGCCTCGTCGCGCTCCTCGCCGGCTGCATCCGCTCCGGGGAGCAGCATCCCGATGTGCCAGTTGCAGTAGCCATCGGTCTTCAGTAGCGTGTGGTAGGCCTGCACGCGGATGTCCGAGGGCCGGTAGCTGTCGGGGCGCAGCCACAGCACGAAGCGGTTGTGCGGGTTGAGGGCCTTGACCTCGTCCTGGATCGCCAGCAGCTCGTCGGTCAGTCCGCTGCCATTGTACATCCCCCAGTGGTCGATGACCGCCGGCGCGCGCTCGGTCGCGGCGTGCACCACGAAGGGCCGCACCAGCCAGTGGCCCTCGTGGCACGGCATGATGCAGATGGAGACGTCGGGGTTGATGGCGTGGATCTCCTCGCACCAGCGCCGCACGATGCCGTCCCAGCGGGCGTAGTACCAGGTGCGGTAGTCCTCGCCGAG
>JALGUI010000837.1 GCA_029820915.1 Candidatus Zipacnadia bacterium
CCCGACTACGTGCACCTGCGCCTGCGGTCGGCCGACTCGGCCTTCGAGTACGTGGCGGCGGCCGAGGCGATGGCGGAGATGGCTCAGCACGTCGGGCGCGAGCCGGCCGAGGTCAAGGAGTACCTCGACGCCGCGAAGCACGTTCGCCGGGCGACCGAGCGCTTCTACTGGCAGGAGGACAGGGGCTACTACGCGCCGGCGATGTCGGCGCTCAGCGGCGAGACATATCGCTACCCCTTCGCCAACATCTGCCTGCGTCCGCTGTGGATCGGCTACGCCCAGCCCGACAGCCGGAGGCAGATCGACAACGCGCTCGGCGCGCTGGAGTACCTCTATCGGCCTGACAGCGGGACGGCCAAGCTCACTCCGGCCTGCGGGCACTACGTCGCGATGACTCCCGGCTACGTGCTGTCGGCGCTGGCCGCGATCGATCACCCGGCGGCCGAGCAGGCGCTGGAGGGGCTGCTGGTCGCGGCCGAGCCATCCGGGGGATTCGCCGAGATGAACCGCCCTGACGACACGCCGAGCCGCGATGTCTGGGGCCTGCACCGCGTGCGCCCGTGGGAGGGCGGCATCAACGCCGGCGCCGTGCTGCAGTACCTGACCGGCTTCGCGCCCGACGCCCCCAAGCGCCGGGTGCGCTTCGCCCCGCACTTGCCTGACCGCTCGATGGCGATGACGGTGAGCAACCTGCGCGTCGGCGAGGCGCGGCTGCGGCTGGCCGTCGGCCGGGAGGTGTCGCGCACCGAGTACACCGTCGAGTGCGTCGAGGCCGACGAGCCGATCGAGGTGGAGCTTGTGGCGTCCGCGCCCGGATCGCGGCTGTCCGCGGTGAGTGGTCCGGGAGGGCCACCGGGCAACCGGCGCGAGCTGGGCGGCTCGACCCGGTCGCTGCCCGCGCGCTTCGGCAGGGCGCACCTGCTGGTATCGCGCGTGAGGCTCGAGCCGGGCGACGCGCTGGAGATCACGGTGGAGGCGTCCGGGTGGGCGGAGCCGGCGGAGCTTGCGGTCGCCGAGGAGCCCTTCGACTACGGCGACGCGGACGTGCGCCGGGGCGCGACGGTGCTGGTGACCTGGAACGCGCAGGTCGCCGAGGCGGTGCGCGCGGCGGAGGGCGACGTCACGATCCTCGACACCCGCATCGCCTGGCCCGCGAGCTACCTGCGCAGCGCGCTGCTGACCTGGCCGGGGGCCTTCAAGCCGACGGGCTGGTGGAGCGAAGGCGCGGGCGCCGAGGTCGTGGCCGAGTTCCAGGCAGCGGGGGGCGAGGTGGTGACGGCGAGCGTGCCCGGCGCTGGGGCGGCGCCGTCGGGGGAGCTCATCAACTGAATCGGGCGGCGGCGTTCGCGGCCTTTGCCACGGCACGACAACGGCCGGGCCGACTTCGTCCGCTCCTTCCGAGCGGCACTCAGGCGGCCCCTCCGACGACACGACTTCGCGTCCGGCCTCAGGCGGCCTTTGCCACGGTACGACAACGGCCGGGCCGACTTCGTCCGCTCCTTCCGAGCGGCACTCAGGCGGCCCCTCCGACGACACGACTTCGCGTCCGGCTTCAGGCGGCCTTTGCCACGGCACGACAACGGCCGGGCGGGGCATCGCAAAGGACCGCAAGCACCGTGGTGCGGACGACCCCGTCCGCACGCCGTTCGCACCGACAACGGCCGGGCCGGGGTGGCACCTGAGACCTGCGCGTGGCAGCGCAGGTCTCATGCCGCGCTGCGCGCGGCACGGCCCCTCCTGACGACCACGGCAACGCCGGACGGCAAACGGCGGAGGGCGACGACAACGGCGAACGACAACGGCTGCACGAGGTGGCGCACCGAGCCGCAACGAACTCCCCGCGCGACCGCCGCGACCATGCCGGGCCGGGAGAGCGCTCGCCATGAAGATCGCCTACGGCACCTACGCCATGCCCACCGTGCCCCTCGAGGACGCCATCCCGATGCTCGCGGAGATCGGCTACGACGGCGTCGAGATCTGCATCAGCGAGAAACACCACGGCGCCACACCCCAGCAGATGGACGCCGCGCGCCGCGCGCGCCTGCGCGGTCTGCTGGCCGAGCACGCCCTGGGCATCCCGGCGATCTTCATCCTGGGCAGCGTCTACGCGCCGGACGATGGCGCCCATCGCGCGAATCTCGAGCGCCTGCGCGTGTGCGCGCAGCTCGCCAGGGACCTTGGCGCGCCGGAGCCGCCGGTGCTGGCGATGGGCTTCGGCGCCAAGCGCGATGACTGGGACGCTATCCGCGACCGCCTCGTCGAGCAGCTCGGCGAGTGCGGGGAGCTGGCCGACCGTGAGGACTTCGTGCTCGCGGGGGAGGCGCACTGCGGCGCGGCCGTCTACAACTCCGAGCGCATCGCCCGGCTGCTCGACGCCGTGGACCACCCGCGCGTGCGCCTGCACTTCGACATCGTCCACCTGTTTCTGGCGGGCGAAGAGATCGGGGAGTGCGTGGCGCGGCTCGTGCCCTACACCGCGCACACGCACATCACCGACGCGGTAGTGG
>JALGUI010000838.1 GCA_029820915.1 Candidatus Zipacnadia bacterium
GGGTTGAGCAGCAGCGACAGGAAGGTCACTGACTCGGGCATGACCTGCCAGGCGTGGGGCGGCGCAGGCGCGTAGTCGGGTGGCCGCAGGGGGGGCGGCATGTACTCGGGCAGCGACCGCGCCCAGATCGCCGCCAGCCAGCCCAGGCCTGAGCCCAGCGACGCGAGGCCCAGCGTGGCCCAGCGCACCGCCCGCGACCGGGACAGGAAGGCCGCGAGCAAGTAGATGCACACCAGCAGCAGCAGCCCGCCGGCCAGCCGGGCCGCGTGGAAGATGACCGCGGGATGTCGGCCCGTCCACGCGGTGGCGCGCCCGAGGGCCAGGAGGAAAACATTGAGGAAGCGCGGCTCCTGCGGCAGTGTCGTGTACTGGTTGCGCAGCAGGACGCGGCCCTCAGAAGCCTGGCGGATCCAGGCGAGGTAGACGTTGCCCTCATCGACGCCCCAGATGAAGCCCTGGAACTGCATCCCGTCCGGCGCGCGGTTGATGGCCCACAAGTAGGGGAGCGCCGTCAGCGCCACGATCGCGAGCGCCCACAGCATGACCGGCGCGATCTCGCGCCAGGTCACCAGCGGCGTGTCCGTCCGCCTGTCGGATGCGGTCAAATCCATGGGATGCTCTCGCGTCGGAAGACGATGAGCCCGGCGAGGGCGCCGATGCCGGTCAGGCCGAGAAAGAGCCCCAGGCGCACGCTGAACGGCTCGAAAACCAGGCGCACCTCGCCCTCGCCGCCACGCAGGGGCACGCCGCAGAACGTCCGGCCGACGGACAGAAGCTCCCGCCGCCGTCCACCGACGTAAGCGCTCCAGCCGGGGTAGAAGGTTTCCGTGACGACGAGCCACGGAGCGGGGCCCTCGGCGCCCAACCCCCGCACAAGCATGTTCGCCGGTCCCTCGCGGCGGAGCCCACAGGCGCTGACGTTGAGGGCGAGGTCACTCGCATCGGTCACCGGCTGCACCCTCGACAGGAGGTCGGTGAGCACGCCATCCCACCGGGGGCCATCCGGGACCACGAAGGCTCGGGGCAGCGCGTCTTCCAGCACGTCGATGTCCACGCCGCGACCGGCCTCGCCGTAGGGCATCGCGGCCACCGTGGTGAGGCCCGCGACGGCGTACAGCGGATCGCCCGCGTTCTCGGGCAGCAGCAGATTGCCGTTGGCCAGCGGGGCGGGCTCGCGCCCCTCGGCCTGGTTCACGAACCTCCGGTAGCTGCGCGGGAACAGCGAGTCGTAGCCGGAGATGCTGTCGTAGCCGAAGACCGTGGCCGAGTTCGGCGGCAGGACGGCCTGCGGAGTCCGCAGCAGCCCCCACCTGTCCCGCGGCGTGATCGCCAGCACCCGCCCCTGTGATTGCCCCTGTGATTGGATGAGGCGTTCAATCGTCGGCGTCATCGGGTACACATGCTCGCGCCGCGTCTTCGGCAGGTACTCGTGCCCCCATGGCAGCAGTTCGGCCAGCAGCACCGCGGCGCTCAGCACGCACAGGCCGGTGGCCCCGCGCAGGCTCCACCGACGGCGGCCGCGGTCGCCGACACTAGCCTTCCCGCGAGCCCGGATGCGCCGGCAGAGCGCGTCCAGCCCCGCCGCCGCGGCCATCGCCATCGCGAAGGTGTAGATCGACAGCACGCGCGTGAAGCCGCCCGCCAGGCCGAGCTTGGGGATGCCGTAGAACCCCGCCGCCGCGGCCATCGCCATCGCGAAGGTGTAGATCGACAGCACGCGCGTGAAGCCGCCCGCCAGGCCGAGCTTGGGGATGCCGTAGAACATCGCCCGTGCCAGCGGCCCGCACATGGCCACGTTCAGCGCCGCCGCGGTCAGGATGAGGAAGAGCGCGTAGTGCCTGGTGCGGGCGAAGGCAATGCCGGCCAGCGCCAATATCACGGTGATGATGCCGACGAAGCCGCAATGCTCGGCGTAGGGCAGGCCGTAGCGAACGAGGACGTGGTCTCCGTGTGCCGGGTTGCCGAACAGGTTGGGGCGCACGAGGGCAGGCAGCTCGTCGGACTGCAGCGCGCGCGATCGGTGGAACTCGAAGCCGGCCTCGGTGGGTTGCCCCGCCCCCCGCGTGGAGTTCAGGCCCAGCTCAAGGCTGGGGATCACCTGGGCCGAGCCCACGATCGCGCCGAGGAGGAACGCCGCCGCCAGCGACGCGGGGAACCACGGACGCCGGTTGACACCCTCCCACAGCGCCCGCGCGGCCGCGTAGCCCAGCGCCGCCAGCCACACGTAGGCCGCGATCTGGAAGTGGCCGGCCAGGAGCGTCAGCGCGAGTGCCCCGGCGAGCACGGGCACCCCCCAGCGGCTGCGCTCGAAGATCAGGGCGATGCCCAGCAGCGCTCCGGGCAGCCA
>JALGUI010000839.1 GCA_029820915.1 Candidatus Zipacnadia bacterium
GACGCTTCGCGTCGGGCCAGCCCGACCGTTGCGTCGTTTGCTCCCGCCCACGGGCGGGACTGCGGTCATGCGCGGGCCGGGATGGAACCTGACGCCTGCGCAACACAGCCGCGCAGGCGTCACTCCTCGCGCTGAGCGCTCGGAGCGGCCCCTCCGGGAGGATGCTGCGCATCCTCAGGACAAGGCGGCGCATCCCTTGGCCGTCGCGTGGCCTCGCCGCAGCCGTCCCAACTTATGGGTAATGCATAGGTCTCATGCAAGATCGGGCGCGCCCGCGTGTACTGATAGTGGGGGGACGGCGATAGCACCACGCTCCGACCGGGGATGGCAGTCATGCCCAGCGACGAAGAGGCGCACAGTGCCCACATCCACGACATCCTCCAGGGGGTCCGCGAGCACTGCCGCGCGCACCGCGACCTGACGCCCGACGAGCTCGAGCGGCTGGCCGACCTGCTGCTGCGGGTGTTCGGCTCCGACCCGGAGTACCCCATCCGCGCGAGCCTCGAGCACCGCAGCATCAGAGTCCACTCGCTCGACGACCCGTCCAGCACCATCGCGGCCCAAGCGCGGCGCCGGCCCGCCCCGCCCGAGGCCATCGGCCCGTCGTTGCAGGCGCTGGTGGCCCGGCTGCTGGTGGCGGCGAACCTGGTCAGCCGCCGCCAGCGCACGGTCGCGCGCCTGCACCTGTGGGGCTACAGCCTGGTGGAGATCGCCGAGCTGCTGGAGCTGCCCTACTCGACCGTGGCCTCGCGCTGGCGCACCGCTCGCACGCGCCTCAAGCGCGCCCTCGAGGACCTGGCCGAGGAGGGCTGGCCGGCGCGGGCGAGCCGCATCGAGGCGATCAGCGCCGAGGAGGTTGCCGAGACCTTCCGCGACGAGCAGGACCGGTGCCGCTACGAGCCGCCGCACCACTGCCCGCGCGGCAAGGAGCGCTGCCGCACCACCGGCATCTGCGTCCGGCGTGGGCAGACGGCCGGCCGAGTGCGCATAGAGAAACAGGAGAGGTGATACCCATGGTCATGCATATCGTGATCCCGCCCGCGGAGGCGGGCAAGGACGGCCAGGACGACGAGGCGCAGCGCCCGGTCCCGTGGCCGCCGGAGGACCCCGACTACGACGTCCTCGCCGACCCGCGCGTGAGCGCGGCCATCAAGCTGTGGGCGCTGCTGCACCTGGGCACCTACGCGATGCCCGAGATCCGCCGCGCCATCGGCGTTGACCTTCGCGACACCATCTACGCCGCCGCCCGCCGTCTCCGCGACCGCGGCCAGCGTGTGATCCACGAGCGCGGCCTCTGGCGTCTGGAGCCCAGCGGGGCCCTGGAGGTCGTCAACATCCCCCACCGCGGCTGGAGGTCGTCAACATCCCCCACCGCGGCGTCATCCTCGAGCCCTGCGAGGCCCGCTTTCGCCATCTGCGCATCCGCGTCGAGTGCGTGCTGAGGCGGGGCCGACCCATCCTGCGCGTGCTCGATGCGCCTGTTCCCGCGGCGTCGCCGCCCCCCGCGCCCGCCGTCCCCCCCTGGCGCCCCACCCGCGGTCCGGCCGCGGGCCCCGGCTACCTCGGTGAGCCGCGGCGCAGCATCGCCATCTGGGTCTGGGGCCTCCTCAAGGCCCGCGCGTGGACCACGCTCGGCCTGGCCCGCGAGCTCGGCGTGCATCCCCGCGAGCTCGGCGTGCATCCCAGCAAGATCACGCACGCGCTGGCCACCCTCCGCGCCCGCGGCCATCGCATCGTCTGCGACGTCCGGGACCGTCACTTCATCCCCGATGACCGCCGCCCCCTCCGCGTCGTTGAGCACGGGGGTGGCCTGCGCCTGCCGCGCATCGACGGGAAGGGCTGCAAGGATGAGTTGGAGTTGTGGTAGGGGGCGGGCCGGGCGGTCGAAGCCGCGCGGTCGTTGTCGTTGCCGTTGCCGTGGTCGTTTGTAGGACAGGTCTCGCGACCTGTCCGCCGTTGCCGTTCGCCGCCTGGAGAGGCCGAACCCCGTTCCGGCCTGTGCCGCTTCCGCGGCGGCGCCGCGCGGCGAGCGGCCTGTGGCCGAGCTCGTGGCGCGGTCGTTGGGGGGGAGGCCGCCCGGAAGACCGCTGCGCGGTCTTGATAGCGGGGTTCGCTGCGCGAACGACCGGAAGGTCGCAAGCGACCTTGATAGCGGGGTTCGCTTCGCGAACGCCCGTGCCACGGAACGGCATCGACAACGGCCGGGCGGGGTGGGAACCCCGCCCCTCCTCACGGCGCGGGCAACGGCGCGCGCTAGCCCTCGTCCTGGGCGGTGGCGACGGCGAACGGCACAGGCCGGAGCGGGGTCCGGCCTCTCCATGGCGACAACGACAACGGCCCACGGGCGAGGGCGCCCGGAAGGTCGCAAGCGACCTGGACAGCGGGGTTCGCTTCGCGAACGCCCGTGCCACGGAACAGCAACGGCAACGACGTCCGCCAACGAGGGCGTTGGCGGCACACGGCAAAGGCGAACGGCATCGGCAACGACCGGGCGGGCGCGTAGGCCCGCCCCTCCACAACGGCAACGACGGTGTGCGGGCCGACCTCGTTGC
>JALGUI010000116.1 GCA_029820915.1 Candidatus Zipacnadia bacterium
TGCACGCACTGGGTGTTGCCCCCTCCCTCTTGGGTTTCACCACTCGTCCAGCCGGCGGAAGCTGGTTCCCGCGTCACGAGAGGTACCCACTTGCCCTGTGCGCACCACGGTGCGCACCCAGCCGACGCAGCCCCGCATCCGCCGCGGCTGCTTCGGCGCATAGGCCCGGCGCTCATCCTCGCTCCGCCGTTGCCGGCCGCCGACTCACCCGTCAGGACTATCCCTCGATGCGCCGGCGCGAGCGCGCCGATCTGCTCGTACTCGCGCGACGCCCGATCGCGCTCGGCTCGCCGCATCGCCAACACCCAGCGCCAGGAGACCACTCAGCCGGAAGTGCAGAAGATCCTTGACACCACAGTCCCGACGAAGGGCCCTCACTCCTGTAGTGAGGGCATTCGTGGATGTTCGTTGCCTGTGGTGTGCCGCTACTTCCTCCGCATTCGCCGCATGGCGGCGCCCAAGGCGCCGGTGCAGGCGAGCAGCAGCCAGGTGCCGAGCTCCGGGCTGTCGTCGGCATTGCTGGCGTACATCAAGTCCTGGTTCGTGCCATCGAAGTAGCTGATGTGGGCGACCCCGCTGCTGTCCAGCGCCAGGGAGCTCGTCTGGTAGACGTAGGCGCCGCTGGCGTCTACGGTCCGAATGTCCCAGCCGGAGTCCGTCTGGGCCGCATACCTCAGCTCCTGGTTGGTTTGATTGTAGTAACTCATGTGCGCGAACCCGCTGCTGTCCAGTGCCAGAGAGGTCCAGCTGAACAGGCTGCCCGTGCTGTCCACGGTCGTGATGTCCCAGGCCCCGGCCCCGCCAGCCAGGGCCGGGTTCCACCACGCGTATTTGAGGTCCGCATTGGTCCGGTCCGTGTAACTGATATGCGGGTAGTCGCTGCTGTCGAGGGCTAGGGAGCTTCCTTCACCCACGTAGCCCGGGGTGTCCACGGACTGAGTGACCCAGCCCGAGTCGGTGCGGACCGCGTAATTGAGGTCAGAAGGCCCGTAAGCGGCGGCGTGCCATGTGTAACTGATGTGGGGGCGGCCATTGCTGTCCACGGCCACGGAGTTGAAACCGCCGGTGCTGCCGCCCGTCTGGTCCACCGTCTCAACAGTCCAGGATGAGCCATCCCACACGCCGTACCTCAGTGTGTGCCGGAAAATGGGCAGCCATTGCATGTAACTGATGTGCGGGTGGTCGCTGCTGTCCAGCGCCAGCGAACTGATGCCCCCGGCTATTTCCGAGTGGGGCACGGTCTGAATGTGCCAGCCTGAGTTGTCCTGGGACGCGTACCTCTGGCGCCAGTTTGTGGCGCCGGGGGGGCCGTAACAGTAACTGATGTGGGGGTAGTCGCCGCTGTCCAGCGCCAGGGAGGGGAGCAATCCCACGTAGGGGCCGCTGTCCAGCGTGTGAATGGTCCAGGACGAGCCATCGCAGGCCGCGTAATTCAGGTGCGTCTGAGTGCTATCGTAGTAAGCGATGCGCGGATTGCCGTTGCTGTCCAGTGCGAGCGAGCTATAGTGCCCCACGCTGCCGGGGCTGTCCACCGTCTGGATGACGGGCCAGTCTGCCTGCACGGGGATACTGAACGCCAATACCACCAAGAGAACCACTAGACTTCTCATCGTCGTCGTTACCTCCTTCAGGTCTCTTGATGCGCCCGGTCGAGACGACACTGTCAGGATCTGTCCTGCTCGTCTCATTGCTCTTTCCTCCCTGTAGTAGTCGCTCAGTCCAGCTCACACGCGACCCTCACCTCGGGTGGGCCGCAGGACAGTGACTCGCCACTCGGCCAAGGCATCACCCCCTCCTTTGGGTCTGGTGACTGCCTGCCCGACAACCAGCCGAATTGACCTGTGCTTGCCAACACGGTACAATAGCCACGGCCACGGCCAATAAATGACCTCTCCAAGGGTCTCTAGCGGCGGCGGCCTCGGGGCCGGGAGGGCTACATCCCTCTTGGCCCCTCTTAGCTTATCGAGACTGAAGTCCCCTGATTCCCCGACCTGTCGAGGCGTCGGGAGACTCTTGACGCCACAACCTGCTAATCCGGCGCGAGCCAGGGTTGGGTCTGTGGCCCGCTGGTCTTGCGCAGGGCCTCGGCCCGCGCCCGCCAGAAGGCCCCTTCCTCCGGCTGGTCCAGCACCTCACAGTAGCCGCCGAGGCCGCGCAATTTGCCGGCGTCCAGGGGCACGGCGGCCACACCTCGCTGGACATACTCCAGCGCTTCTTCTCGCCGTCCGAACAGACACAACGCCTCGGCGATCTTGCCATAGACGGGGTGCTTGCCCGCCGCTTCCATGGTCCGCAGGTATCTCTGTATCTCCTCGAGGGTCTCCTGTTCTCGTCCCAGCCAGGCCAGCCCGTGCACGACCATGCCCTGTTTGAAGGCCTCTCTGCCGGTATCCAAGTCCCTCGCCTGCCTGCCGTATTCGACAACCCTCTCGGCAGCGGCTCTGAAGGCCTCCGTGTCTCCTGCCGCTTCGGCCCGCCTGGCCAGGTGATCCCACACCCACGCCAGGCCAAAGAAGGCGCCGGCCTGCACACCCACGCCAGGCCAAAGAAGGCGCCGGCCTGCGACCCCTGTGCTTCGGTGGGGTCCGGCAACCGACAGGCCAGTTCGATTGCCCTTTCGTAGACGGCCTGCGCGGCTTCATAATCATGACGGCGAATGTGTGCGCGGCCCAGGGCGCACAACGCCCTGTGCGAATCCGGATTAGCCGCCACGCAGGCCTGGGTCAGCCTCAGCAACAGGTCCAATTGCTCGGCATCCAACCCCACAGCGCCGAAGGCAGTGATCACCGCCACTGTCTGCCTGTCATCCCGGGCGATATCGTCTATACTCTCTGCCATAAGCTCCCAGGCCTTGCGCTCTGCTCGGCATTGGCAGGAGAGGCCAGCGCCAGGTCAACTTGCCGCATCTGCTCACAGACGCGCTCCAGCTCCTCAGTGCAGCGCCCACATTCGTGCAGATGCTGATGAACGCGCCTCACCTGAGGGAACTCCAGCTCGCCATCAATGAACGGGCTGAGCAGCCGCCGGCACTGGCGACAGCTCAGCGGGCCGCGTGCGGGCTCTTCGACGCGCATTCCCAGCTCCTCGGCCAGCAACTGGCGCGCCGTGTAGAGGCGGTAATCCACGGCTTTGGTCTTGACGCCCAGCAAGCGGCCGATCTCGGCATAGCTGAGCCCCTCCACGCAGCGCAGGACCAGCACTTCGCGCAGAGGCCCGGGCAGCTCCCCGATTGCCTCCAGAATGTCCTGGCGGGCATCCTCCTCCATGAACTCCTGCTCGGCGGCGCGCCCCAGAAGCTGGGATAGTGCGCTCCCGCTCTGTCCCGCTCGATCATCCGACTCGCTTATGAGCTGAAGTGACAGGGTGGGGTGGTTGTCGCGGGCGGAATTGATGCAGAGATTCTTGAGGATGCGTCGGAGGTAGTGGGGGATTTCGCGGGGGTCGTGCGGCGTCCGCGCGCTCTGCAGGGCCCGAATCACGGTCTCCTGGGCCAGGTCCTCGGCGGCCTCCCAGTCGCCGACCCGGGCGTAGGCATAGGCCCTCAGCGGCCCGCGGTAACGCTCGAGACTCTCCGGGTCACGAGTGGTTTCTGGCCCTTTGGGGGCTTGCCTCTGACCCCTGGCCACCGTATTCCCGCCTTCCTCCATAGTACTAAACACATGACGAGGCGGATCTCCTAGTCACCATGCGAATGTTTTTCCGTTTGCTCCCTGGCAGCACCTGCTGCCGAAGCCTGTCTCTCGTCGCCACCAGCGCCCGCTGGGAGGCCGAGCGCAGCGAAGCCCGGAGTCATGTCGCCTTCCTTCCGGCGGTTGCCAAGGGCAGCGCCGCCGGACGCGATCAGCTCGGCCCGAGGTCGCGGAGCAGCCCCAGGCGGGCGGCGGTGTGGAAGAAGCCGAAGGCGTAGGCGAGGAAGATCCCGCCCTGCGCCCAGTTCTGCTCCTGCTGCCAGCCGGTGTGGTGCTCCATCTGCCGCAGCATCAGCGCCGCCTGCTGCACCCCGACCTCCACCCACTTCCGCTCTCCGGTCACGTCATACAGCGCGCTCAGCACCGGCAGGCTGTGGCAGGTGGGCCAGCGGCCGGTGCTGCGGTAGGCCGGGCCGTCGGCGATGAAGAAGAAGCCCGCCTCGGTCCGCCCGCGCTCGAGCGCCATCTCTCCGCCGCGCGCCAGGAGCCGCTCCGCCTCCCGATCGCCGGTCAGGCGCCAGAGGTCGGCAACGCCGGTCAGCGCGATGAACAGGTGGACCGGGCTGAAGACCCACTGCGCCGGCGGCAGGAGAGTGGGGGCGCCCTCGTCCAGCCACAGCCGGATGCCGTCGAGCACCCGGCGGGCGGCGTGGAACAGGTCGTCATCGCCGAGCGCCTGATAGAGCGCGCACAACGAGATCAGGAGCCAGCCGCCCTCACGGGTGCGGAACTCGTGACCCTGGAGTTCGAGGGCGATCCGGCGATGATCGCCGAGTTTGTGACTGAATCCCTCGAACACCTCGATGCTGCCGAGAGCGGCCTGCTTGACCTCGAGGCGGATCCGGACCACGTGGAGGCTGTCAACGTGGTGTTCCGCGGCTTCCACACCATCAAGGGCACGGCCGGCTTCATGGGCATGGCCCACGTGCAGCAGCTCGCCCACCTGGCCGAGAATCTGCTGGACCGCGTGCGCGAAGGCGAGATACCTCTGACCGGCGGTTACGCTGATCTGGCGCTGGAATGCGCGGACCTGCTCCGGCAGATGACGGTTGAGATCGGAGCGGCCCCCGCGGGTGAACTCCCGGCTCCGCCGGATGCCTTGGACGATCTTCTGCGCCGCCTTAAGGATCCTGAGGCAGCGGGCATCTCGTCTGACAGGGAGGACATCGCCCCCGCCACGGCCAGGTCAGGAGACATCCTGGTGGCGGAGGGCGCCGCTGATCGTGAGGCGGTCGAGGAGGCGGCAGCATCTGAGGATGGGCTGCCCATCGGCGAGAAGCCGGTCAAGGGTGCTCAGGCGCTACGTCAGCAGAGGCCTGCGCGCGATGCCGGCGCGGACGCCACTGTGCGGGTGCGAACCGATCGCTTGGACGACCTCATCAACATGGTCGGTGAGTTGGTCGTCGCCAACGTGATGCTCAGCCATGACGACCTGGTCCGGGCACATCAGACTGATGCGTTGGGCGTCAAGGTGTCCCAGATCAGCAAGATCACCCGCGAGCTCCAGAGCGTGGGCATGTCAATGCGAATGGTGCCGTTGCGCGCCACCTTCCAGAAGATGGCGCGCGCAGTGCGCGATCTGGCGCACAAGGCAGACAAGGCCATTGAGCTCATCACTGAGGGCGAGGACACTGAGATAGACCGCAATATGGTCGAGAGCCTCGGTGATCCGCTCATGCACATGGTCCGCAACGCGGTGGACCATGGGATCGAGTCGGGAGAAGAGCGCGAGGCATGCGGGAAGCCGGCGATCGGCACCGTGATCCTGCGCGCCTACCACGATGCAGGCAGTGTCGTGATTGAGCTCCAAGATGACGGCAGCGGCCTCGATCGCGACAAGATCCTGAAGAAGGCCGTGGCCGACGGCACGGTGACAAGCGGCGGGCAACTCACTGATGGTGAGGTATTCAGGCTCATCTTCCAAGCGGGCCTGTCCACGGCCGAAGTCGTCACGGACGTCTCCGGACGTGAGGTCGGCATGGACGTCGTGCGACGCAACATCGAGTCTCTGCGCGGTCGGATAGACATCACGTCCACCAAGGGCGAAGGCAGCACCTTCGCGTTGCGCATTCCCCTGACTCTGGCGATCATTGACGGGATGCTGCTGCGTGTGGGCGCCGAGCACTACATCCTCCCCACTGTCTCGATTCAGGAGGCATTCGCTGTTGAGGAGGACGCGTTCTCGACCGTCATCCAAGGGGGGGAGATGGTGCTCTTCCGCGGTGACCTTGTCCTCGCCGTGCGCATGCGCCGGCTCTTCGGTGTTGCGCATGTGGAGGAGGAGAGAAACAGTGCGCAGGAGTCAGTGGTGATCGTTGTCGAGTACGATGGTGAGTTGTATGCCCTCGTCGTAGATGAATTGCTCAATCAACAGCAGATTGTGATCAAATCGCTGGGGGAAGGCATGGGGGATGTCCCAGGAGTATCGGGCGCGGCCATCATGGGTGATGGCCGCGTTGGTTTGATTCTTGACATCGGCAGCATAGTGGCGCTGGCCTGAGCAGAAGACAGCAGCGAAAGCTCGCTCTCAGCGCGCAGAACAGCGTGACCTCCTGGGATTGCGGGCGCTCTCGAACTCGAGCTGTAAGACCCATCGCTGCACGCAGACGCCGTAGCATATGCTTCCCGAAAGCTAACTCGCCGTTAGCCGATGTTTACGTCTGAATGGCCTGGCTGACTCAGGTGGGGTCGGCTAGGGCAGAGCCGAGATAGAGAGGGGGCACAGCCGAGTAGGACGCTAGGCGAGATGGCCGCAATACGTGATCCGCAGGCCCGATTTGAGCGCAGGCCCGATTTGAGCTGTGCGCTCGGTCAGACCAGGAAGGGAGGAGGACCATGGCTAGTGTTGAAGCGCTCGCAACTGTCGCTGAAGCGACCACGGATCTGGGAGGCAAGTACCTGGCTTTCCGCCTCGCCGAGGAAGAGTACGGCCTGGAGATCGTGAAGGTGCGCGAGATCATGGGGATGATGGACATCACCGCGGTCCCGCGTACGCCGGCGTTTGTTCGGGGTGTCATCAACCTGCGCGGCAATGTCATCCCCGTCGTTGATCTGCGCCTGAAGTTCGGGATGGAGGCCATCGAGCAGACGGAGGAGACCTGCATCATCGTGGTGGACGTCGAGGGCATGGAGATGGGGATCGTCGTGGACCGGGTCTCGGAGGTGTTGGACATCGGCGCCGAGGATATCCAGGAGGCCCCGTCATTCGGGGTGTCGGTGAACACCGACTTCATCCTGGGCATTGGTAAGACCGATGATCGGGTCACGATCCTGCTGAGCATCGGCAAAGTACTCACCAGCGCGGATGTCACCGTTGCTGCAGGGGCCGCAGATCAGCCGCGCATCGAAGACGCCGACGAGAACGACTGCAAGGAAGGGGAGCTGTCAGATGGCTCAGACAACCAGCAAGACACAGACGTCGAAAGCGAGTAAGAGCGCCAATGCCACAGAGGCGCAGGACAAGGCTACTCTGGCCGAGGAGGTGGGGCGGCTTGTTGAAGCGTCCAAGGCGGGGCAGCTTGCCGAGCGCGGCAACGCTGAGTTGTTCGAGGGGACGGATAGAGAGGTGGTAGAGGGCATCAACCAGATGCTCGACGCGATGATCGCCCCCCTGAACGTTGCCGCGGAGTACATCGAGCGCATCGGCAATGGGAACATCCCGGAGCCGATCACGGATGAGTACCAGGGCGACTTCAACGAGATCAAGAACACCCTCAATGCCTGCATCGAGGCGGTGAACCTGCTGGTGGCCGACGCCAACGTCCTGGCCCAGGCCACCATAGAGGGCAAGCTCGACACCCGCGCCGATGCGTCCAAGCATCAGGGCGACTACGCCGCGATCATCGAGGGCGTGAACGGCACGGTCAATGCGATGGACGAAGCACTCGGACCAGTGGCCATGGCGGTCGTGCAGCTCGCCGAGGCGGGCGGACAGATCTCCACTGGCAGCCAGGCCCTCGCCGAAGGCGCCGCCGAGCAGGCCAGCGCGCTCGAGGAGGTTGCCTCCAGCCTCGAACAGATGTCCTCGATGACCAAGCAGAACGCGAGCAACGCCGAGGAGGCGAATAGCCTCGCCGCCGGCGCCAAGACAGGCGCCGAGAAGGGCACCGAGGCGATGGACCGGATGTCGCAGGCCATAGACGAGATCCAGACATCCTCCCAGGAGACCAGCAAGATCATCAAGACCATTGATGAGATTGCCTTCCAGACCAACCTGCTGGCGCTCAACGCCGCCGTGGAAGCAGCCCGCGCCGGCGATGCCGGCAAGGGCTTCGCCGTGGTGGCGGAAGAGGTCCGCAACCTGGCTCAGCGCAGCGCTGAAGCCGCCAGGAACACCGCGGACATGATCGAGGCGTCAGTCAAGAACGCCGACAACGGCGTAACCATCAGCCGTGAGGTGGCAGAGGCGCTCAACGAGATCGCCGACGCCTCCGGCAAGGTCGACGACCTGGTGGCGGAGATCGCAGCAGCCAGTAACGAGCAGGCTGACGGCATCGGGCAGGTCAACACGGCTGTAGGCCAGATGGACCAGGTCACTCAGGAGAACGCGGCCAACGCCGAGGAGTCGGCCAGCGCAGCGGAGGAGATCGGCGCGCAGGCTGAGGAACTCCGCCACATGGTGGACACGTTCACGCTCAGCGCCGCCGGAGGCACCGCCACGTCGGTGGGCGTAGCGCATGAGCCACGAGCCACGTCGCTGAAGCTTGTCCGCGGAGAGAGCGCGTCAGCCTCCCCGGCCGCCGGGCGGGCACCCGAGGACGTGATACCCCTGGACGATGAGGACAAGGAGGCGCTGGGGACCTTCTGACCTCAGCTTCACCCGAGACAGAGGGGGAGTCGGGTTCGCTCGGCTCCCCCCCCATTGCAGGGCCAGGCGAAGGCGGCTCGCCGTGAAGGGCCAAGCTGATGGCTTTCACCTACTTCTTTCGCGATATGGACACATTGCGGGCTATCGAAAGGCATGTCATCCCGCAGCTCAAAGGCAGGCGCTACATCAGTGTCTGGGACGCCGGCTGCGCAATGGGGCCCGAGCCGTATTCCCTTGCCATTATCTTCCGCGAGAACATGGGGCCCTTCCTGTTCAGGAACCTGAAGATATACGCCAGTGATATTGATGGCAGCCGTCGGTTCGGGGACACCATCGCTCAAGGGATGTATCCTTACGAGTCCGTCAAGAGGATCCCCGCCGATCTTCTCGCGAGGTACTTCTCGCCGGTCGAGAACAGGCCGGAGCACTTCAGAATTGACGCGGAACTGATGAGGGCGATTTCCTACCAGAGGCACGACCTGCTCTCGCTGAAGTTCATCCGGTCGGGCTTCGGCCTGATCGTGTGTAAGAACGTGCTGCTGCACCTCAAGCCGGAGCAGAGAGTAGATGTGATCGACATGTTCCATTCCGCGCTGGCTTCGGGGGGGTTCCTGGCGTTCGAGCAGACCCAGGACCTGCCGGCCGAGAACGCCTCCCTGTTTGAGCGGGTCACCGCAGACGCGCAGCTCTTTCAGAGGCCGGACGCGCAAGGGTGGGCCAATCGAAGTCGAAAGCCTCGCGTTCCGGGCCTTGGGGCAGGATGCACGAAATGAAGTCAGCAGGGATCGAATCAACCGACCTTACGGAGGCCCAGTTCCGACAGATCGCGACACTGGTCAAGGATCTGGTAGGAATCGATCTGCACCAAGGCAAGCAGCAGCTCGTCAGGGCCCGGCTGGCCAAGCGCCTCCGCCAACTGGGCATACCCACGTTCAAGCAGTACCTGGACTATCTGCGCGGCGAGGGCGGTGGTGACGAGTTGACGGCCATGCTTGACGCTCTCTCCACCAACAAGACCAGCTTCTTCCGCGAACCCGGTCACTTCGACTACCTGGTGGGGACGCTCGTACCTCGGTTCTCGGCCCGCAGGCAGGGCGACCGCCGCCTCCGCATCTGGAGCGCCGGGTGCTCCTCGGGTGAGGAGCCCTACTCCATTGCCATGCACCTGCTCGAGGCCGCCAGAGACCTGGCGCGGTGGGAGATCAGCATCCTGGCCACCGATCTCTCCACACGCGTGTTGGCGCGCGCGAGGAATGGCGTCTACGAGACGCGCCTGCTGACCGACGTGCCACGACTGATGCTGTCGAGGTACTTCACGCGTGTGGCGAGCGGACCGGAATCGCTCCACCAGGTAGTGCCCTCCGTGCGGCAGATGGTGCAGTTCGCGCGGCTGAACCTGATCGGCGACTGGCCCATGCGCGGGCCCTTCGACATCATCTTCTGCCGGAACGTGATGATCTACTTCGACGAGCCGACCCGCACCAGGCTTGTCAAGCGCTTCTGGGAGCTGCTTGCGCCCCAGGGTACGCTGTTCATCGGGCACTCGGAGAGCCTCACTCGCGTCGGCCACGAATTCACCTACATACAGCCAACGGTCTACGAGAAACCCATGTCGTCTGGCGAGGGAAGGGCCGCGTGAAGTACACAGTGGGCGTGGCGGCAATGAAGATCTCCGGCGACCCAGGCGACGTCATCGTGACCCACGCTCTGGGCAGTTGTCTGGGCATCGCCGTGCATGACCCGGACGCGGGGGTGGGCGGCATTCTGCACGTGATGATGCCCAAGTCGTCCATCAACCCCGAGAAGGCGGAGCGGAACCCGTTCATGTTCGTGGACACCGGGGTTCCGGCGTTCTTCCAATGCCTCTATGCTGCGGGAGTTGTCAAGGCCCGACTGGTCGTCAAGGTGGCGGGCGGAGCGAGTGCTCAGGTCGGGGCGTCCGATCGCTTCGAGATTGGCAAGCGCAACATGACGATGCTGAAGAAGCTTCTGTGGAAGAACGACGTGTTCATGGCGGCCGATGACGTGGGCGGCAGCGGGGCGCGGACGATGTATCTGGAGATAGGCAGCGGCCGAACGTGGTTGTCCTCGTCTGGCGTGGAGCGCGACCTGTAGCGCCCGGCACGGCTGTTGTCAGGCGAACTGTCGGCGGTGAGGGAAGATGGCACTCAATGTGTTGGTGGTGGACGACAGCGCTGTCATGCGAGCGATGATCATCAAGACGCTACGCATGACCGGCCTGCCTGTGGGTGAGGTGTATCAGGCGGCTAATGGGCAGGAGGGGTTGGCCGCACTCGCTGAGCACTGGATTGACCCGGGCATCGTGGACATCAACATGCCTGTCATGGATGGTGAGGAGATGATCGAGCGCATGCAGGGAGATCCTGATGTGGCGGACACCCCCATCATCGTAATCTCAACGGAGGGCAGCGAGACACGTATCAATCGCCTGATCCAGAAAGGCGTTGAGTTCGTCCACAAGCCGTTCAGGCCCGAGACCATCCGGGACATCGTGGCCAAGATCACGGGGGTGAATGATGGACACGACACTTGACGAAACCCTTGCCCAAGTGGGCGAAGAGGTCTTCGAGTCCCTGGCGTTCATGTTCGTCATAGACGAGGACGAGTTGGCGGATGACAGCGGGAGCGCCGGTCCCGAGGCGGCAGTTCGGGTTAGCTTCAGTGGCCCACTCGCCGGCACCCTGTATCTCACGGTGCCTGTCGAGATGCTGCAGGAACTGACTGCCAGCATGCTCGGCACGGACGATGAAGAGCAGGCGTGCCCGGACGCCGGGCTCGATGCCCTTAAGGAGCTTGCGAACGTCATCTGTGGCAACCTGCTGCCTGCCATCGCCGGCAGCCATGCGATCTTTTGCGTACACAGGCCGGAGGCTGTTGCCCATGGACTCACGGTGGAAGCTGCCGCCAAACAGACGCCAACGGCTCGGGCACATCTGATGCTCGACGAGGGATGCGTGGATCTGGCGCTGTTCCTGGACAGGTGGTGAGCAAGCCGGGCTCGGCCTATTCGGTCAGGGACATGACCAAGTCGCTGGTGTCACGCATACGCACAGCGGCGACAGTGCGGTTCCCCACAGTGCTCCCGACGGCCGACAACGATGCATCGACCGAGGACCTGCGCACACCGGTCCTCAACACCACGCACAAGGTATTGGCCATTGGGGCTTCCACGGGCGGCACCAACGCAATCAAGGACGTCCTGCGCGCGCTACCTGTCACAGCGCCGGGCACGATCGTGGTCCAGCACATGCCTGAGCACTTCACTGCTTCCTTCGCGCAACGGCTTGACGAGGTATGCGAGATGCAGGTGCGGGAGGCGTCGGACGGGGATCATCTGCATCCTGGTCTGGCGCTGATAGCCCCGGGCAACAGTCACCTGTTGCTGCATCGCAGTGGTGCGCGCTACCTGGCTCAGGTCAAGGGTGGCCCCCCGGTCCACTACCAGCGTCCCAGCGTAAACGTGCTCTTCCATTCGGTGGCGCGTCAGGCGGGGCGCAATGCTGTTGGGGTCATCCTCACCGGCATGGGCGTTGACGGAGCGGCAGGGCTTCTGGCGATGCGCGATGCGGGTGCGCGCACGATTGCTCAGGACGAAGCCACGTCGGTGGTTTACGGCATGCCCCGCGAAGCAGTTCGTGTAGGCGCTGCTGAAGAGCAGGTGCCTCTGCGGCGCATTGCGGGGTGCATCGTCAGGCTGTTCGCTGAGGACACCATCGAGACGGCCCCGACCTGACCACATGCGGTGGTCCTGACGGGCGGTTCCGTACGACCTGGGACTGACTCCCCCGGCTGGACGATCTCCGCAACTGGATGAGCAGCGAAGAGTTTCGGGAACTGGCGGAGGCCGTCTGAGTGATGGCGGCCTCGGTTCCAGTTCCAGAGAGCGTTGCTGCGGCCTGGCTATCAGGCAAGCACTCGACCCGCGGTTCCGACGGCGCAGGCCATCGGACCGGCTGACGTGGCTGTGCGCGCAACGAGATGCTCCACGATACATCCGCTCGGACAACGGGCCTGAGTTCACGGCGAAGAAGGTGCGCACCTGGCTTGGCCAATTCAGCGGCAAGCCCCCGGGCGAGTCGCTGGACGGCGAGATCCTCTACGCGCTGACAGAGGCGCAGGTGCTCATCGAGCGTTGGCGAAGGCACTGCAATACGGTGCGGCCACGCGGTGTGCTTGGCGGCAGGCCACCGACCGGTGTGGCGCATCTTGGGCGGACACCGCGCATGGAGGAGTCACGATGCCCAGCGCCAGACGCGAGTTCGCGGACATGTGGGGTTGCCATGGAGACGCCGTCATCGTGGAGACGCCCAAGCCGTGGCGACTCATCCTGTGGGAAGCGGCTCAGTATGTCCCGTGCTGGGACCTCGGCGGCGACGTGTGGTTCACGCCGGAGTGGATGGAGACGGCGTCCGGCGAGGACCATCAGTGCTGGGAGCCGATCATGGACAAGGAGTGCCGCTACACGCGCGCGGGCATTGTGGAGAGTGGCCCGGCCCGAGCGCGCGTCAACTGGCACTACGCGCTGTGCGATAACCGCTACCGGGTCTTCAACGGCAACTCGACGGCGGATGAGCAGTACACCGTCTACCCGGACGGGATCGCGGTGCGGCAGCTCACGGGCTGGCCGGGCAACGAGTCGGCGGTCGGCCTCAATCCACTGTGCTGGGAGGTCGGGGAGTTCATCCTCATCACCGGTCCCGGCGTCGGGCCGGACGAAGCGATGGAACCCCAGTGCTTCACCTTCACGAACACGGCGGGCGACGAGATCCGCTGCGAGTGGCCCGAGATGTTCGACTATCGCAGAACCGCACCCCTGTGCGACACCCGCCCGGAGATCGCCGACTGGGACGACTACATCGGCGTGGTTCACCTCAAGGACCGGCCCAACGTCTTCATCGCCGTGCCGCACGATCATCAACTGTTCCCCTTCGCGCCCTGTCACGCGTGCGGCAAGCCCCACCCGGAGTTCCACGTCTTCCCGGGCGGCCGGAGCTTCGCTCACTGGCCCGCCAACCCGACCACCGATTTCGTCGCCTCCGCTGAGGCCACGCCGGAGGAGACCGTGGCGCGCCCGGCGCACACCAGCTTCGTCTCGTTCGGCTACCACTACGGCGGGCTGACGCCTCACCGCCCCACCACCTGGCTGTACCTGACGGGCGCGTTTGAGGGCGATGATCTCGGCCCGCTGCGCGAGACCGTCAACGCGTGGCTCAGGCCCGGCACGCTGCGGACGAACCATCTGTGGAATGGCTTCGCCTACTCCGAGCGGGCATACAAGATCCTCAAGCTGAGCGATGAG
>JALGUI010000117.1 GCA_029820915.1 Candidatus Zipacnadia bacterium
CCTCACTCCACGGCAACCAGGCCGCGCAGCCACAGCGAATTGATGACCTCCGTATCCTCGAAGGCCGCGGTCGCGTCGCCGATCATCACGGTGTTCACCACGTCCATGTCCAGGTGGTCGTTGGTGTCGAATGCATCATCCCCGAGGGTGAAGATCGAGATGGGGATCGTCACCATCTCCCAGTCCTCACTCGGTTCCAGGGGCACGGTGGCGTAGTAGCTGCTCTTGTTCTCGTCCCCGGGGCCGCGCTTCTCCTCGAGGCTGACGATCAGTGTCACCGGCCGGTTGGTCCTGGCGTGGAAGCGGATGGCCCCCATGCCCGCGAGCGCACCGGGCCGCGCCAGGTGAATGGCCGCGAACAGCGTGCCCGGCGGAGTGCTGTAGTCCATGCGCAGCGCGTACTCTCCGTCTTCGAACTCCTCGGACTCGACGGTCACATCCTGCCCGCCGACGCAGACGAAGCCGCGCAGTGGGGGTGCGTAGGTGGCGATGGTCACCGGGCCCCCCGCCTCGGGGATGACCTCCGGCCCTTCGGAGAGCAGCTTGAAGTCATCGAGCCACAGCGTGGAACAGCGAAGTGCTCTCGCCCAGCAACCGCAGGAAGCCGCCGGCGTCCAGGATGGTGACCACGTTGACCTCCTCCGGGTCCAACTCCCCATTGGGGTCGAGCGGGCCGTCCAGGTCCGCGTTGAACTCGTGCAGAGCGAGTGAGTACTCGTGCCAGCTCCCGGCCGCACACCACAGCATGCAGTTGTAGCGGGGCCCTTCCGCGCCTTCAGTGAGGGCCACGACGATCGGGGTTGACAGCGCCGACGCGACGGCGAACGAGACTCCGCCAAGCTCTTCGAGCGGGTCAGGCAGCGGGACGATCAGGGCGCCCGGGAATCCCCGCCCCCCTCCGCCGGGGGCCACAGCCTCCTGCATGTACTGCACCTGCAATGATCGGTTCCCGTTGTACACGACCTCAGGATCGTCCATGGTGCTGACGGTCGCCTCCGAGTCCACGCTCAGGACGCCCTCGGTGTCCTGCTCGAAGTCCAGCAGGAACAACACGTCCTGCTCCTGCGCCGTCACCGGAACGCACACCAGAACAGTCGCCACTGCCACGGCCAGGATGTGCCTCATGATCGGCTCCCTTCGTGGCAAGTCCGGCCCCCGCAGCCGGGCCGCCCGCGGGTGTTGGGTTGCAGGAATGGGCAGAATCCTTCGCCGGGGATGCGCGCCATCCCGATCCATCGGGTCTTACGCGATCCGCGGGTCCTCGGTTGCATCCCCTCAGCGTCCGGAGCGGGGGCTCACCTCAAGCGGGATCGGCAAGGCCAGACCTGGGCATCCCGTTGCTCGCCGACCAACCGGCCCCCTGGTGCCTGAATCCCGCGTTTCGCCTCCGAGGGCCTTCATCTCTGCGCGCACGAGCGGTGTAGGTCCTCACGGCCCTTCGCGCACCGCCCTCAGCGCCCCAGCGCGCTCACCACCACGACACCCGCCAGCGCCGCCGCCCAGGCCGCGGCAAGGTCTTCCGGCGGCAGCTCTCCCGCAGCCCGCAGCATCATGCCAAGGAGCCAGACCACCGCGAGCAGGCACAGCGTGACGTCCGCGACCGCCCGGCGCCACCCCTGCGCGCGCGTGCCGCGCCAGGCCAGCGCGAGCCCCATGATGAGCCCGGCCGTGGCCAGCAGCAGCGCGCCCTCGTAGGGCGTGCCCCCGTCCGGCACGATGCGGCCCTGCAGCCACTGCCCCACCGCCGAGCCCATCAGCATCGGCACGACCGCCAGCACGAGCCGTGCCAACACCCCCGCCGCCCGGGGCGGCCGCCGCGTTGCGCGGTCCGCGGGGGCGCTCACTGTCCCTCGCTCAGCGGGACACCGGCTCGGGCTTCCCGCTGTCCGCGGACGCCCACGCCGCCTCCGAGAGTTGAATGACCTTGAGCGCATCCTGCGGCGAGGACTGGACCTCCTCCTTGCCCCGGATGGCGGCGATGAAGTTCTCGTCCGGAGGCCAGGTCCGGCCCAGCGCCTTCCCCTTTACGACCTTGCGGTCCTTGTCGTCGGTCCACTCCCACACCTCGTCGCCGCGGATGGCGAGCTGGCCGTCCTCGAGCCAGATGGTCGTCTCCTCGAACATGCCCGGCCACGACTGGTACCCGACCACCGAGAACGTGCACAGCGCGCCGCCGTCGAACTTGACGTCGATGGCGCTGAGGATGTCCACCTCCGAGCCCATGGCGTCCTGGTACGCGAACACCTCGGCGGGCTGCAGGTCGGTCATCCACAGGATGATGTCGATCAGGTGGCTGCCCGAGTCGTTGAGTTGCCCGCCGCCCGACCACTTCATCTTCGACCGCCACGTGCCGCCCAGCACCTGGCTCTGATACCACGCCTGCGACTGCAGCGAGTTCACGAACAGGACGTCGCCCATCTCGCCCGACACGATCCGGTCGCGGCAGTAGCGGAACTGCGCCTGCGTGTGCCGCTGATAGGACACGCCCATGACCTTGCCCGAGGCCCGCCACGTCTCGATGACGCTCCTCGCGTGCTCGGTGGTGCAGACCATGGGTTTTTCGCACAGCACGTGCAGGTCGGCGGCGAGGCCGTCCATGATCTCCTCGTAGTGCAGCGTATGCGGGGTGGAGATCACCACGGCGTCCATCTCCACCTCGTCGAGCATCTCCGAGTGGTCGGCGAAGGTCGGCAGCGTCTTCGCCCCCTCGACCTGCTCGAAGGCGGCCTCGATGGCCTTCTTGCTGGGGTCGGTGATGGCCACCAGCTCGACGCCCTTCATGGCGACCAGGCGCCTCATGTGGCCGCGCGCGTTGCCGCCCGAACCTATCGCGCCGATGCGAATCGTGTCAGACATCATCATCTGTCCTTTCTCGCTGCAACGAGTGCTGGCACTGCCGCTGTTCCCAAGGTCCGCTCCGCGCCTCGGCGCGCTACTTCCGCGCGCCCTCGGGGATACCTCCCCGCCGGGGCTGAGGGGTCCCGCTCGTACCGTCGGTCCGCGCCGAGTCGCGGGTCCTCGGAGGGGGCCCGCGGGCGTCCCGAAGCCGCTCCGCGAGGCATCTCGTCGGCACCGGCAACTATGTGCAGGTTCGCCCCCCCTCAACCTGCACAGCGATCAGCCGATACATGCGCCTCCGCGGGTCACGTCCGGCGGCCTTCGCGGGTGCCTGACGCGGCCCGAGCGACCTTGACCGGACGGCCCGATTCTGGTATACTTCATAGCGTGAGATGGCCCCCCAACACGCCTCCGGGAGGCGTCCGACCTGGGGCCCTCGCGACCCCTGCAGAGGCACCGCGCTGAGGCACTTGCCGAGGCTCTGGGTTCTGCATCGCAGCGTTCGCAGCCGGCGTCCCGGAGTGGCGCCTGTCGAAGCATCGGATGCAGCACGGACGGAGGGGTGGAGCGGGCCTCATCGGCTCCCCACCGTTGATGTGCAACGCCCCGTCCGCAGCATCGGATCTCCTCTCCGGTCGGTCGCCGCATCCGGACACGAGCCCCCGCACGACCCGGCTTGTGCCCATCGAAGGAGTCAACCGTACATGGCGAAGAGCAAGAGGGACTACACCGCCCGGTCGATCCAGGTCATGAAGGGCCTGGAGGCGGTGCGCCGGCGCCCCGCGATGTACATAGGGTCCACCAGCGAGCGGGGCCTGCATCATATTCTCTACGAGGTTGTGGACAACAGCATCGACGAGGTGTTCGCGGAGGCCTGTGACCGGATCGATGTGACGCTGCACGCCGACGGCAGCGCATCCGTCGCCGACAACGGCAGCGGCATCCCCGTTGACATGCACCCCACGGAGAAGCGGCCGGCCCTCGAGGTCGTCATGACCATGCTGCACGCGGGCGGCAAGTTCGACTCGTCGTCCTACAAGGTCTCCGGCGGCCTGCACGGGGTGGGCGTATCCTGCACCAACGCCCTCAGCGAGCGGCTCGAGGTCCAGGTGGTGCGCGACGGCGAGCGTCACGTCCAGCGCTACGAGCGCGGCGTGCCGGTGACGGACGTCGAGGTCAAGGGCAAGAAGAAGGGCTCGGGCACCACGATCGCCTTCACGCCCGACCCCGAGATCTTCACGGTCACCGACTTCGACTTCGACACCGTGGCTCATCGGCTGCGCGAGCTGTCCTTCCTCGCCGGCGGCTGTAGGATCACGCTGACCGATGAGCGCGAGGACGCGCGCGAGGACGGCGAGCCCCGCTGCGAGGTCTTCCACCACAAGGGCGGCATCGCTCAGTACGTCGAGCACCTCAACGAGGGCAAGGACGCCCTGCACAAGCCCATCCACTTCGTGCGCGAGGTGGAGGGGACAACGGTCGAGATCGCCATCCAGTACCACGATGGCCTGCACGAGAACATCTTCTCCTACGTGAACGCCATCCACACCGCGGAGGGCGGCACGCACCTGTCCGGCTTCAAGACCGCAGTCACGCGCGCGATCAACGCCTACGCCCTGAGCAGCGGGCTGCGCAAGGAGAAGGAGCGCAACTTCACCGGCGACGAGGTCCGCGAGGGCATGACCGCCGTCCTCTCCCTCAAGCACATGGACCCGCAGTTCGAGGGCCAGACCAAGACCAAGCTGGGCAACTCCGAGGTGGAAGGCCTGGTCCACTCGATCGTCTACGAGTGCCTCGGCGAGTTCCTCGAGGAGCACCCGCGCGACGCCCGCCGCATTGTCGGCCAGTGCGTCATCGCCGCGCGCGCCAACGACGCGGCGCGCAAGGCGGCCGACGCCACCCGCAAGACCGCGCTGTCATCGGGAGGCCTGCCCGGCAAGCTCGCCGACTGCGCCTCGCGTGACCCGGAGGAGTGCGAGCTGTTCCTGGTCGAGGGCGACTCGGCGGGCGGCAACGCCAAGCAGGCGCGCAACGCCCGCAACCAGGCCATCCTGCCCCTGCGCGGCGTCATCATCAACGTGGAGAAGAACCGCCTGGACAAGATACTCGACAACGTCGAGATCCAGGCGATGATCACGGCGCTCGGGGCGGGCTTCTCGCTCAACGGCGGCAACGGTGAGGCGGAGGGCGAGCACGAGAACGGCGAGGCGTCGAGCAAGTTCGACCTGAGCAAGCTGCGCTACGGCAAGATCATCATCCTCGCCGACGCCGATGTGGACGGCTCTCACATCCGCACGCTGATCCTGACCTTCTTCTACCGCTACATGCAGCCGCTGATCCGCGAGGGGCACCTCTACATCGCCCAGCCACCGCTGTACCGCATCAAGGTCGGCTCGAAGACCTACTACGCGCTCGATGACGACGACCTTCAGCGCCTGCGGGGCGAGCTGGGCAACCGGCGGATCACCATCAACTACTTCAAGGGCCTGTCCGAGATGGACGCCAACGACCTGGCGGACACCACCATGGACCCCGAGCACCGGGTGCTGCGCCTGGTCACCATGGACGACGCGGCGGAGGCGGACCGCATCATCAGCACGCTGATGGGCAGCAAGGTCGCGCCGCGCCGCGAGTTCATCGCGGAGCACGCCCGCGAGACCCGCAACCTCGACCTGTGGGCGTAATCTAGGCTAGCGTGGGAGCGTGACACGGATGCGGAAAACGGATAGACCACAGATACCGGACCAGCAGCGACCAGTCCAGCCCCCCGACCCAGAGACCGAACAGGTCTATGAGTTGGAGGGCGTGGAGGAGGCCGGACACGCTGACGTCGCGGCCCAACTTGAGGTAGGCCAAGTATTGGCCCTAGTGCCAGAGGACGCTGGCAGCGAGGGCCGCGTTCAGGCTGTGTCTGGCAACCTCGTGATCGGCTTCCTGCCAACGGAGGCGGACGGCGCTGTTCGTCCCTCGGGTGCTATGCGCGTCACGCAGTGCGCTGTGGCCGAAGTAGTTGCCCCAGAGAGCCCAGAGGATGTCACCCGAGTGTGGGTCCGCGTCGCAGTCTAGGCTCACTGCAGGGATGGCTCATGCCCGACCCCAACCGGCGACTGACGTTCTGCTGCAATGAGGCGGACTGCTTCCTCTGGCGGGAGTGTGGAGGCTGCAATCATCACTGTGCGTCCTTCCTCTGCCCGGACTTGGCCTGCCGTGACTGTTGTGCTGTGTGTGCACACAGACACGACGTGGCTCGGCTGTTTGGGGACGCGAACGGCCCCGGTTGGACTGACATCCGGTCGCGCGAGCAATCCTTCCCTCAACTACCGCGCCACATCCCCATGCTCGAGAGGCAGCCGGGCGGCCGCTTCCCCTCAGTGCCGGAGCGTCCCTACCTCATACCAATCCACAAGTGTGTGACTCCCGCCCGACTGGAAAAGCGTACGGACGCACACAGCAACCTTGGCCTGCCCGCCCAAGTTCCTCTCGTATTGGGCAGCCACGGGCGCGACCTGCTGCTACACCGCATTTGGCAGACTCAAGCCGAGGAGAGACTCCGTGGCGGGAACTGGTGGACGGACCTGGCCGCTGACTACTCCGTGGCGCTGGCGCCGGACTTCTCGGTGTGGGACGACGCGCCGCGTGCGGAGCACTTGTTAGAGATGAAACGTACACTGGTCTGCATGCGCAACATGCAGGACGCTGGACTCGTCGCATTCCCCAACGTCTTCTGGGATCCTTGGTCGTCCGACCGCGATCTGACGCGCTGGAGGGACTGGCTGGAGGCAAACCGAGGAGTGGCAGCCATGAGCATCAACTATCAAGTCCCCCACTCCAAGCCGAGCACATGGGAGGCGTCATTCGCGAAGGAGTGTGAGCAACTGGCGTCCCTGCGAGGGAGGCTCTCGTGGAGTCCGAAGCTCATAGCAGTGGGCATCGCGCAACCGTCCGAGGTCCGGCAGTTGGCCGAAACAGGGCTGGAGTTATACGTTGCCAACGGGCGCGCCTACCACGAAGCGCGTAGCGGCAAAGCGCTTGTGGCCGACGGAGCTACGGTGCGCACCGAGATGCGCCCCGATGCCGACAGGTGCGAACTCCTTTGGGCGAACCTGGCGTTGCTAGACGCACTCTACGAGGAGGTCCTCCCACCGACCTAAGGCCCAACGATGCCCACAAGTTGGACCGTGCCGCTGAAGCGGCCGGCCCGACACTCGGGCCGGCCGCTTCCATCTGGTGGCAGGTCACGGGGCGGGCGGACGCGAATTGACTCGCGGCGGTGAGCGCCGCCACGTCGGACCTTGGGGGACGTCCGAGTCCCGTCGCGAGGAGGAGTCACCATGCGCCTGCTTGCCTGGCTCGTATGCACCGCCTGGGCCATCGTCCTGCTCTCCGGTTGCAGCGGCGGTGGCGCCGGCCCCGGCACCCCGCTCGCGCCCCCACCCGACGACGAGCCGCTCCACGTGGGACCGCTGCTCATCCAGACCGCCGCGGTGTCTGACTTGCGCGTTGAGACCATCCCCAGCACCGGCGGCGCCAGCTTTGTCGCCCTGCACGGCGCGACCATCGACTACGCCGCCGTCCAGGAGATGCTCGACCGCGTCGTGTTCAGTAGCTTCCGTGACTTCAATTGGGACATATGGGTGTGTGATCTCTTCGGCGACAACCTTCACAAGGTCGGCGGGACCGGACATCCTGACCGCCATCCGGACTGGTCGCCCGACGGCACCAGGATCGCCTTCGCCCAGGAGCGGGACGTCTCCGGCGAGGCGGACGTCTATGTCATGAACGCGGACGGGACCGGGCTGACGAACCTGACCAACAGCACTGACTACGACACGCATCCCACCTGGTCGCCGACCAGTGACCGGATCGCGTTCGAGACCGGCCGCGACGGCAACTGGGAGATCTACGCGATGTACGCCGACGGCAGCGGGCCCGTG
>JALGUI010000118.1 GCA_029820915.1 Candidatus Zipacnadia bacterium
CAGACCCGACACCAGCGGCACGCTGAACGACGTGCCCGAGTTGGTGTCGAAGTAGCTGGAGAAGTCCGGGAAGTTCGGGTCGTAGTACCCCAGGCCGTGCATGCCGTCCCCGGGGGCGCAGCAGTCCACGAAGGTGCGGCCCATGCTGCCATCGTAGTTGCTGAACGAGGCCCGGATGTCGTTGCGGTCGGTCGAGGCGACGCCCAGGACGTGGTTGTGTACCCCCAGCACCGTCCCGTCGTTGCACGCCGGCGACTCCCAGGTCGTGCGGCTGTCGGTGAGCTGCCGGCCGCCGTTGCCCGCCGCGGCCACCACGAGGATGCCGGCGTCGTACGCCCGGGTCATCGCGGCCGTGAACGAATCCGCGTAGGTGCCGCCCACGCTCAGGTTGATGATGTCCGCGCCCATGTCGATGGCGTACTTGATGCCCTCGAGGACCTGCGAGACGCTGGCGCCGCCGTCATCGGGGAAGACCTGCACGGGCATGATACGCGAGCCCCAGCTCACCCCCGCCGTGCCCCAACCGTTGTTGCCCACCGCCGCCGCCAGCCCCGCCACCAGCGTGCCGTGGTTCACCTGGTCGTCGGGCTCGCCGTTGCCGTCCTCGTCCACGCCATTGGGCTCGGGGTTCGGGTTCGCGGTGCCGTTCACGAAGTCCCACCCGTTGATGTCGTCGATGAAGCCGTTGCCATCGTCATCGATGCCATTGCCCGCGGTCTCGCCGAGGTTGCGCCAGATATTGCCGGCGAGGTCGGGGTGGTCGGTGTCCACGCCCGTGTCTACGACGGCGATGACCACTGTCGCGGAGCCGGTCGTGATGTCCCAGGCCTGCGGCGCGCGGATGATCGGCAGGTGGTACTGATCGCCGTACTCCGGGTCGTTGGGGATGAGCGTCGGGTACATGATCCAGTCCGGCTCAACGAACGCGACCGCCGGGTCCATCAGCGCCCGCGTCCACGCCGCCTGCACGTCGGCGCCCGGGGGCAGGTCGAGGACAAGCACGCGGCCCCCGGCGAGGGTCTTCTTCACCTGGCCGCCCGTGAGCGTCTTCAGCTCATGCTGCCGGCCGGGCTGGAGGCCATGCCTGAGCCCCACCAGCAGGCGATTGGGTACCGCGGCGGGCCCCATCATCGCCGGGGTCGGGGCGGCCCGGCCCGGAGGACAGGCGAGCGACACGAACGCGGCCGCGAGGACACAGAGAAGGCCGCGGTGGCCCCACAGGCCCACTGCGGCCCTGACTCCACTGCTCGTCTTCCGCGACGTCATCCCGGACACCGTCGGGTGGTGGCCGGTCGAGCTATGGCTGCAGTTGCAGGCTCCGCACGGCGCTGACCTGCCGGAGCGTGCGACGATGCGCACGAGGTAGGTGCCCGCCGGCGCCGCGCTCCCCGCGGCGCTGCGGCCGTCCCATGTGACCTGCTGCGGGCCCGCGACCTGGTCGCGGTCGGCGACCAGCCGTCGCACCACCAGGCCGGCGATGTTGAGGACCTCGATATCGACCGATGCGCTGTCCGACAGCGTGTAGACGACCTGCGCCGCTCCGCCCGCGCCATCGGCGCTGAGCGCGCTGATGGCGAGCACCGCCGCGTCGCCGTCCGAGATGCGGAGCGTGAAGTTGCGCTCGGCCGCCTCGTCACCGACCTCATAGGTGTACCCCGTGCTCGTCCTCAGATAGATGGCCCGGCCTGCGTCCTCGTCCACCAGCACCGGCCGGCAGTCGGCGGGAAGCTGACTCAGGTCCGGCCAGCTCAGCCGCACCGTCGCCCCCGGCGTCGCGCAGGCGACCTTCATCTGCCACTGCCCCTCCGCCGCCGAAGCGACGAAGTCGGTGGCCAGCCGGCCACCGTCGGCGCCGGGCCGCACGAAGTACAGGTCCAGGTCCCCATCGGGCCGCGGCGGCGATACGATGCCGTTGAGTTCGGCCGCGCGAGAACTCACGCCCAGGAAGTTGTCCACGTCCGCCGCGCCCGCGGCCTCCGCGACCAGCCGCAGGCACCAGCCGTCCAGCAACGCCCGCTCTTCATCGGCCCCGGCGGGCGCCACCACGCGCTTGAGCACCAGTGTCGCGGGTCGCCGCGCCAGGAAGAACACGCCCCGGCCGGGCTCGATGAAGTTGGTCGCGAACGGCAGGCTCGCCCCCGTGATCAGCCGATAGCTGTTCGAGAACGGATCGTGCCCCCAGGCGTAGTCCCGCGTGAAGCCCAACTGATACGACGTCTGCAGGTCCACCGGGGTTCCCTGGCCGATCCCCGTCACCTCGGTGGCCCCGAAGTCCAGCCGCACCGTGTACGGGTTGCCCCACAGGCTCCACCCCGAGCCCACCTGCTGCTCGAAGTCGCCCGCCGGCGCGGCCTGGCCGCTGACGTTCACCAGAATAGGCCGGTCGCTCTTCAGCCACCATGCCCGACCCAGCGCCTGCGTGAAGGAGGCGTGGTTGGGGCTCTGCGACCACATGGTGTAGGCGCCGGCGCCGCCCGCCTGCGGGTCCCACGACGCCATGTCAATGTCACCCTCGTCGTCCGGCCCGAGGCCCAGGATCGCGTCCAGGCGAGTGCTGTCCGGAGGTGCCGGAGTCGCCCCCACTGCGATTATCGACAGGCCCGGTGGGTAGTTGAACGAGAAGTTCGGGTTCGACACCACCGGGCCGGCCGGGATGACCTCAGTCTCCTCGTTGCCTTCGTCGTCCAGCGCGGTGGCCGCGTAGTAGTACTGCGTCCCGTCCTCCGTCGTCGCGTCAACGTAGTGCTGGCCCTCGGCGGGCAGCACGGTGCAGGTCCGGAGGGAAGTCGTACCCGTACCAACTCAACGAGATCGAGCCGCCGCCATCGGCCTGCGTGTCTACCGCCGCCAGGTTCTCGATCTGGTCCGGCGGCAGGTCGTCGCGCGCCTCGGCCGGTCCGGCCGTGCTCGACGGCACGAAGTTGGCGGCGTCGAAGACCACGACCTGATACCAGTACGGAGTGTGATCCGGCACCGGAGTGTCGATGTAGAAGCTCGAGCCCGGGGGAAGCTGCGCCACCTGCGAGAAGCTGCCGGGCGTGCCCGGGACGATCCCGCTCTCGGACGCCCGCAGCACGTTGTAGCCCTGCACGTCGTCGTCATCTTGTGGCGGCGGGCTCCACGTCACCGTGATGCTGCCGCCCTCGTCTCCCAGCGTGTCATAGGCCTGCAGGCTGCTCACCGGATCGGGCGGCACATCCAGGCCCAGGGCCGCCGCGGTGTTGATGCGGCCCTGACCCAGCGTGTCGGCGATCAGCGGATTCTGGTCGCTGATGTCATCACAACTGTCGCGAATCTGGTCGATGATCTGGTCGGCCGAGAAGGCCGGGAAGTGCGCCTTCACCAGTCCGCACAGGCCGGCCGTGAAGGGCGTGGACATCGACGTGCCGCTCATCGGCCCGTACTCGGAGATCAGGTCCGGGAAGGTGGGGTTGGAGTAGTACGTGCTCCACACATCCACGCCCGGCGCCATCACATCCACGAGATTGTAGCTCGAGGCATCGCGGTTGCTGAATTCGGCGGCCAGGTCGTTCGAGTCCGTGGCCCCCACGCCCAGCACGAAGTTGTCCACGCCCAGGTTCGGACCGTCGTTGCACACCGGCGACATCCACGTATTGGGGTCATCGGTGAACACCCAGTACTCGTTGCCGGCCGCGGCCACCACCACTACACCCGCCGCGTGCGCGTTGGCAAAGGGCACGTCGTACATCGTGGTGTAATAGCCGCCGATGCTCAGGCTGATCACGTCCGCCCCGTTGTCCACGGCGTACTGCACGCCCGCGATGGTATCGCTGGTGAACGGGCCCCACCAGTCACCGATGCGAAGCATCATGAGCTGGCAGCCCCAGTCATGGCCCGCCACACCGATGCTGTTGTCCGTCGTGGCGCCCGCCAGTCCCGCGCAGTGCGTCCCGTGGAGCACGCCGCTCAAGATGTACGTGTCCCCCTGCTGAGGCCCGGCGTCCGGGTCGTTGTCGTCCTGGGCGAAGTCCCAGCCGTAGATGTCGTCCACGAAGCCGTTGCCGTCGTCGTCCTCATCGACGTTCCCGGCCAGCTCCGCCTGGTTGACCCAGTACTTGTCCACCAGGTCCACATGATCCGGGTCGTATCCGCTGTCGCAGATGGCTACGACCACGTTCGCCGAGCCGGTCTCGATGTCCCACCCGATCGGGGCCGAGACCGCGTCGAACTGCCACTGCTGAGGGTACAGCGGATCGTCCGGGACCGCCGTCCAGTACATCTGGTAGTCCGGCTCGGCGGCCTGCACCTGCGCCTCCGTGGACCACTCCGCCTGGCCCTCGTTGACGCTCATCCCCTTGGGCAGGCCGATGACCACCAGCGGCGTGTTGGGGATCGCCCGCTGGAGGGTGCAGTTGTGGTCATCGAGCAGATCATCGAGCTGCGCGGGCGTCACATCGGGCTTGAGCTGGACGATGATGCGGCCGGAGGCCGCCAGCTCAGGCACGGTCTGACTGCCGCCGCCGGGCGCCGCCATCGTGAACATCCGCGGGCCCACCACCTCGGTGTTCGGCGGCGCGGCGTAGCCCATCGCACAGACGAGCATGAGTGCGAGCGCGACGGCGAAGATCGATGGGGGTCGGTACCGGAGCCCGACGTGACGTCGGCGGAACATCATGACTGACCGCCTCCCCACGGATATGAATGGCTTAAATGCCGGTACAACCGGGGCTCAAACCGAGCCGATAATACCAACTTCGCGAGGGTGTGTCAACCGGACCGTGTTGCGCCGCAAGCCGTCCAGGCGGCGCGCGCCGGGCCGATGGCGGCGCGGCCGCCTTCCGGCTCCAGCACGCGGGCGCTCCGGCCTCCTCGCCGCTCCGTCCCCGGCTCACCCATCCGTAGTGCGGGCGCCGGGGCTGTTGGCGGCTGTGACGATGCGCCTTGCCTGCTCACTCGATCACACCCGCCCCCGCGCGGTTGACTCGCCTATGGGCCTGTGCTATAGTCGCGCTCGGCGACGGGATGAGGCAGATTCGACCGATACCGGCGAGTTCGGCGTTCCACGCTCCAGACCGGCGGGAGTTGCCGCACCGCGACCGCCCCGCACCAGTCCGTGCCCCGCGCGCCGGGTGATGGGCCTTCTTGCAGTGCCCGGCGGCGTCCTATGTCCATGCGCCGCAACAAGGGACTCGAACTTCGACATGATCGGCGCCCTGCACAGAGCGCTCGGCTGGCTGCACCCGGGGCTCAAGGTCAAGCGCTGGCTGCTTCTGCTTATCGTGGGAGTCGCCGCGCTCTGCCTGGGCGTGCTGCTCATTGCCAACCTGACCGTCTTCGACCTCATCGGCTCGCTCGGCGGCCCACGCCGCGCCACCATGGTCGGTCTGGTCGCCATGCTCTTCGGCCTCCTCGCTGCGGTGGTGTCCCTCAGACAGCTCGTCCGCTCGGTGGCCATCGCCCTGCACCCGGAGGCCGAGAGCCGGCTGGTTGACCTGATGCTCAATCAGCGGCGGCTGCAGTTCGGGCCGCGTGTCGTGGCCATCGGCGGCGGCACCGGTCTGTCGGCCCTCCTGCGCGGCCTCAAGCGATTTACCACCAACATCGCGGCCATCGCCACGGTGGCCGATGACGGCGGCAGCTCCGGGCGCCTGCGCGAGGACATGGGGGTGCCACCGCCCGGTGACATCCGCAACTGCCTGGTGGCGCTGGCCGACTCCGAGCCGCTGATGACCGAGCTGTTGCAGTACCGCTTCAACGGTCAGGCGGGCGGGCTCAGTGGCCACAGCTTCGGGAACCTTCTCATAGCCGCGCTCACCGAGATCACCGGCGACTTCGAGCTGGCCATCCGCGAGACCAGCCGCGTGCTGGCCATCCGCGGGCGCGTGTTGCCGCCGACCGCCGACCCGGTGGCGCTGTGCGCCCGGATGGCCGACGGCTCGGTAGTGCGCGGCGAATCCAGCATCACCGCCGCCGGCAGGGCGATCGACTACGTGTACCTCGATCCGCCCAACCCGCGGGGTCTGGATGAGGTCGCCAAGGTCATCGCCGAGGCCGACCTGATCGTCATCGGCCCGGGCAGCACCTTCACCAGCATCATCCCCAACTTCCTGGTGCCGGCGGTGAATGAGGCCGTGCACGCCGCGGCGGCGACCAAGGTGTTCGTGTGCAACATCATGACGCAGCCGGGCGAGACCATCGGCTTCAGCGCCGCCGACCACGTCCGCACCATCCAGCGACACACGGGCGAGCTGCCCTTTGACTACGTGCTGATGAACTCGGCGCCGGTGGACGAGTGGGTGCTCGAGCGCTACCGCGCGGCCGGCGCCGACCTGGTCGAGCCCGACTACACGGAGGTCGCGCGCATGGGACTCATCCCGGTGCGCGCCGACCTGGTCAACGTGTCATCCGACGGCTGGGTGCGCCACGACTCCCAGGTGGTGGCCCGCAGGCTCATCGAACTGGTCGAGGAGCGCGTGCCCGCTCTCATGTAGATACGTGCCGGAAGCGATCTCGCCGATAGTCTCGGAGGGAATCCTCAGCAGAGCCGACGCGTCGCAACAGCCCAAGGAGGGATCAGCAGTGGCAGTACGAGTTGGGATCAACGGCTTCGGCCGCATCGGCCGACAGGTCTTCAAGGCGATCTGGGACAACTACCGCGAGAGCATCGAGGTCGTCGCCGTCAACGACCTGACCGACGACGACACCCTCGCGCACCTGCTCAAGTACGACAGCATCTACGGCCAATTCGAGGGCGACATCTCCACCGGCGACGCCGAGATCATCGTGGATGGCGTCGTCGTCAAGAGCCTCGAGCAGCGCGACCCGGCCCAGCTTCCGTGGGGCGACCTCGGCGTCGAGCTGGTCCTCGAGTCCACGGGCTTCTTCCGCAAGGTGGAGGACGCCCGCAAGCACATCGAGGCGGGCGCGAAGAAGGTCATCATCTCCGCCCCGCCCAGCGGCGACGGCGCCGTCATCGTGGTACTGGGAGTCAACGACGAGACCTACGATCCGGCCCGGCACGACGTCGTCTCCAACGCCTCGTGTACGACCAACTGCCTGGCCCCGCTGGTCAAGGTCCTGCACGACAACTTCGCCATCGTGCGCGGCCTGATGACCACCATTCACTCCTACACCAGTGACCAGGTCATCCTCGACGGCCCGCACAAAGACCTGCGCCGCTCCCGCGCCGCCGCCGTCAACCTCGTCCCGACCAGCACCGGCGCCGCCTCCGCCATCGGCGCCGTCATCCCTGAACTCAACGGCAAGCTCGACGGCATGGCCATACGCGTCCCGACACCCACCGGCTCCCTCGTCGATCTCACCGTCGAGGTCGAGACCACCACCGACCCCGATACCATCAACGGCGCCTTCAAGGCCGCGGCCGATGGCCCCATGGCCGGCATCCTCGAGTACACCGAGGACCCGATCGTGCTGCAGGACATCGTGGGCGACCCCGCCTCCTGCGTCTTCGACTCCGATCTCACCTCGGTCATCGGCGGCACCTTCGTCAAGGTGCTCGGCTGGTACGACAACGAGTGGGGATACTCCAACCGCACAGCCGACCTGATGAAGAAGATGGCCGACATGGGCCTGTAGCTCCCGCTGCAATACCCAGGCGCCGTCCCCTACCGGGGCGGCGCCTGTCTCACCCTTGCCGGGCCCACACGGAGGGATGGCTCGTGCCCAAGAAGAGCCTCAACGACGCCGACTACGCCGGCAAACGCACGCTCGTGCGCGTGGACGTCAACGTTCCGCTCGAGGACGCCACGATCACCGACGATACCCGCATCCGGGCCGCCCTGCCCACCATCACCACGCTGCTCGACGGCGGCGCCATCGTCACCCTGTGCTCGCACCTGGGCCGCCCCAAGGGCAAGGTCGTGCCCGAGGAGTCCCTCGCACTCGTCCGTGAGCGCCTCAACCAGCTTCTCGACGCCGACGTCATCATGGCGCCCGACTGCATCGGTGACGAGGTGGCCGCACTGCGCGAGGACCTGCGGCCCGGCCAGGTGCTGATGCTCGAGAACACGCGCTTCCACCCCGGTGAGAGGGCCAATGACCCGGAGTTCGCCAGAGCCCTCGCCGGCGACGCCGAGCTCTACGTCAACGACGCCTTCGGCAGCATGCACCGCGCCCACGCCTCCACCGTCGGCGTGACCGACTACATCGACGAGTGCGTCGCGGGGCTGCTGGTGCGCGAGGAGCTCGACAAGCTCACGCCCTGTCGCGAGGCATCGGGCGACGGCTTCGTGGTGATCCTCGGCGGCGCCAAGGTGGACGACAAGATCGACGCCATCCGCGAGCTCCTTCCACGCGCCGAGAAGCTCATCATCGGCGGCGCCATGGCCTGGGCGTTCTTCAAGGCCCGCGGCATGGGGATCGGCGAGTCGCTGTGCACCTGCGACAGCCTCCAGGCCGCCCACGAGATCCTCGATGGGATGGGCGACCACCTCGACCGCATGATGCTCCCCGTGGACGTGCACATAGTGCAGGTCGAGCCCGACACCGGCGAGATGAGGGTCGCCCCCGCCGACGCCATCGACAAGGGCTGGGACGCGCTCGATATCGGCCCCGACACCCGCGTGCTCTTCGCGCAGGCCGTCCGGGACGCCGAGATCGTCTTCTGGAACGGGCCCATGGGCTACTTCGAGAAGCCCCCCTTCGACGAGGGCACCCGCGATCTGGCCCGAGCCCTGGCCGAGACCGACGCGTACACCGTGGTGGGCGGCGGGGACTCCGCCGCGGCCATCACCCAGATGGGCTTCGACGACGACATGTCGCATGTCTCCACCGGCGGCGGCGCCTCCATCGAGTTCGTGCAGGGCGACGATCTGCCGGGCGTTGACGCGCTCGACGACAACTAGCGACCCGCGGCGATCACCGTCGCCACGCCGCGACCGACAGCCAGGGAGTGATCCACGTGCGCACGCCGATCATGGCCGGAAACTGGAAGATGAACTGCGACAACGATGAGGCGCAGGCGCTCGCCGACGGCGTGCTCGCCCGCGCCGGGCAGGTCGAGGACGCGCTCGTGATCCTGTGCCCGCCCGCAAGCGCCTTGACCACCGTCCACGCCGCCATCGCCAACTCCAACATCAAGCTCGGCGGCCAGAACATGTTCTGGGAGGAGGAGGGCGCCTTCACCGGCGAGCTGTCGGCCCGGATGCTGCTGTCCTGTGGCTGCGAGTTCGTCATCATCGGCCACTCCGAGCGGCGCGGCCGCTTCGGCAGCGTCGATGAGGCGGACGCGGCCGACCTCGACACGATCTTCGGCGACACCGACGCCACCGTCAACCGCAAGGTCAAGGCCGCCCTCGCCGCGGGCCTGCTGCCCATCGGGTGCTGCGGCGAGCTGCTCGGCGAGCGCCAGGCCGGCAACACCGACGCGGTCGTCGAGGGCCAGGTCAAGGCCATGCTCGACGGCATCGACGCCGACGGCGTCGCGCAGATGGTGATTGCCTACGAGCCGGTCTGGGCCATCGGCACCGGCGAGGTCTGCGACGCCGATGAGGCCAACCGCGTGTGCGGCATGATTCGCGGCGTCGTCGCCGGCCTCTACGGCGACGAGCTGGCGGACGGCATGCGCATCCTCTACGGCGGCTCGGTCAAGCCCGACAACGTCGAGGGGCTCATGGCCATGGCGGACATCGACGGCGGGCTGGTCGGCGGCGCGTCGCTGAAGGCCGACTCCTTCGGCGCGCTCGTCGAGGCCGCCGCCGACGCCCGGTAGCCGCCACGCACCCCCGCGAAGGCAAGAGCCGCCGGCCTGTCGCCGGCGGCTCTCTTGTCGTCGCCGCCATGAGGTCCCGGGACAGGTTCTCATCGCGGCGAGGCGGACGGCTGCGCGTCACCAGCCGAGGTCGAAGAGCGTCGGCAGTTGGGCCAGCCTGGCCGTCGCGGTCAGCGCCGCCTGGTAGCTCACCTGCACGTGCTGCAGCTCCATGAGGGCGGACACGATGTCGGTGTCCTCGGAGTCGGACAGGATCTCGCGCGCGACGACCTCGGCGTCCTGCGCCCACTCAAGCGCGTCCTCGATGCGCTG
>JALGUI010000119.1 GCA_029820915.1 Candidatus Zipacnadia bacterium
GGTTGTTGCGCGAGTATAGCCGAGCCCCGCCGGCGCCGTCAAGGGGCGGCGCGCCCGTCTGTCGTCTGTAGGACAGGCTTCCAGCCTGTCTGCTGTCAGGCGTCCCTCGCCCGCAGGAAGACGGCACCCCAACGGCATTGACAGGCAGGATGCCTGTCCTACGATTGACGGCAACAACTTCGCCTCGGCTCTAGCCTTGGTATGAGCGGCCGGGCTTGGGAGCGGGCTTCACCCGACATACGGCTTCCACATTGGCCGTCGGGATGTCGATGATCACGTCCTCGTCCTGCTGCGCGGCAGCTTTGGCCCTGACTTAAACGTACTGACCTTTGTACTCCACGCTCACGTCGTCTGAGGAGATCACGCCTCGGTCGCCGGGCAGAGAACCTTTACGTCCAGCTTCGCCTTGCTAGCGATACTGTTAAGTACATCCTCGCTGATGTTCCTGACCCACACTTGGACCGAGGACTGGGTAAGCACAATGTCACCCATCAGAATTGCCTCCCCTTCTGTCAGCATGAGCTCATCTATGAAGGTGGTTCACTCTATAGTGTAAGCATCCCTCCATGCTCTACCCCAAGACCCACGACTGTCAATCGGCAAGCTCTACTCGCCATCCGCCAGTGCCGCATCGAGCACGTGCGCCAGCTCGCCGACGTAGATGAACTCGAGGTCGTCGAACACCTTGGCGGGGAACTGCTCCCGGTCGGCCATCTCCTTGCGGTTCTCCTCAGGCAGCAGCACCGTGCGCATCCCGGCGCGGTGCGCCGCGAGCACCTTCTCGCGCACGCCGCCAACGGGCAGCACTCGGCCGTGCAGCGATATCTCGCCGGTCATGGCGAGATCGGACCGCACCGGCCGGTCGCTCAGCGCCGAGACCAGGGCGGTGCAGATGGCTACACCCGCCGACGGCCCCTCCTTCGGGACGGCGCCGGACGGCACGTGCACGTGGATGTCGTGTCGGCCAAAGAAACCGGGCGGCAGCCCCAACTCCTCCCCCATACCGCGCACGTGGCTGAGGGCGGCCTGGGCGGACTCCTTCATGACCTCGCCGAGCTGCCCGGTCAGCAGCAGGTCGCCGTCGCCGGCTACGACGCTCACCTCGATGGAGATGATGTCGCCGCCCGCCTGCGTATAGGACAGGCCGGTCGCCACGCCCACTGAGGCGTCGCGGCGCGCTTCGCCCCAGGCGAAGCGTTGCCAGCCCAACATCTCCTCGACGACGTCGGCGGTGATGTGCGCCGCGCCGTCCTCGCCGGCGGCTACGCGGCGCGCGACCTTGCGGCAGATCGACGCGATCTCGCGCTCGAGGTTGCGCACCCCCGCCTCGCGCGTGTAGTGGCGCACGAGCGCCTGCAGGCCCGAGGTGCGGAAGCGGATCAAGCGGCCGGTCAGCCCGTGCGCCTCGCGCTGCTTGGGGACCAGGAAGTCGCGCGCGATCTGCAGCTTCTCCTCCTCGATGTAGCCCGGGAACTCGATGACCTCGAGGCGGTCGCGCAGGGCGGGCGGCACGGTGTCAAGGATGTTGCCGGTGGCGATGAAGAGCACCCGCGACAGGTCGAAGGGCACCTCCAGGTAGTGGTCGCTGAAGGCCGAGTTCTGCTCCGGGTCGAGCACCTCGAGCAGCGCGGAGGAGGGATCGCCGCGGAAGTCGGCGCCGAGCTTGTCCACCTCGTCGATCATGAACACGGGGTTGTTGGAGCGGACGCGCCGCAGCGCCTGGATGACCCGGCCGGGCATGGCCCCCACGTAGGTGCGGCGGTGCCCGCGGATCTCCGCCTCATCGCGCACCCCGCCCAGGGAGACGCGGATGAACTTGCGGCCCATGGCGCGCGCGATCGACTGCCCGATCGAGGTCTTCCCGACGCCGGGGGGGCCAACGAAGCACAGGATGGGGCCCTTGACGTCGTCCACGAGCTGCCGCACGGCCAGGAACTCGAGGATGCGCTCCTTCGCCTTGAGCAGCCCGAAGTGGTCGCTGTCGAGCACCCGCGTGGCGCGTTCGATGTCGAGCCGGTCGTCGGTGCTCTCGCGCCAGGGCAGCTCGAGGAGCCAGTCGAGGTACGTGCGCACCACGCTGACCTCGGGCGAGGCCATGGGCATGCGCTCGAGCCGATCGACCTCGTCGAGCGCAGCGTCGTGCACGGCCTCGGACAGGTTCGCGGCCTTGATGCGCTCGCGGTACTCCCACGCGTCGCCGACGACGCCCTCGGCCTGGCCCAGCTCGTTCTGGATGGCGCGCAGGTGCTCGCGCAGGTAGTACTCGCGTTGGGAGCTGTCCATCTCCTCCTCAACCCGCTCCCGCAGCTCCTCCTCGAGCCACAGGATGCGCAACTCCTCCTGCAGGTGTCGCGCCACCGTGTCCAGCCGGCGCGCGCAGTCCGGCTCCTCGAGCAGGCCCTGCCGGTCCGCGAGTTCGAGATCCAGGCACGAGGCGATCAGGTCGGCAAGCTGTCCGATATCTTCGATGTTCAGCGCCGTGATGAGCGCCTCGGGCGGGATGCGGCGCGAAAGCTGGCTGGCCTCCTCGAACTGCTCCAGCGTCCGGCGCTTGAGCGCCTCGATGCGGGGGTCCGCGTCGGGCCGCAGCTCGCACACGGGCTCGACCTCGGCGACCATGTAGGGGTCTCGCTGCACCACCTGCGTGATGCGCACGCGCGTCGCACCCTCGGCCACGACGCGCACGGTGCCGTCGGGCAGTTCGAGGCTCTGCAGACATCGTCCGACGGTGCCGACCTGATAGAGCTCCTCGGGGGACGGGTCGTCATCGTCGGGGTTGCGCTGGGCCACAAACAGCGCCAGCGCGTCCTCGCTGCGGGCCCGGCGCAGCGCCCGCAGGCTGCGCTCGCGGCCGAAGATCAGGGACAGAACCGTGTTCGGGAACACGACCACGTCGCGCACGGGGAGCACGGGCAGGCGGACGAGTTCCCGCCGGCCCGGGCGCGGCCGTGGCCCGGCCTGCCCGGCCGGCTGAGTCACGTGCGCCCAGGCTTCGCCTTCCGCGGCGGCGTGACCGTCCGGTTGCTCAGATGGCAGTGAGGGCATCGAACAGGCACCTGCGTTCAGGGGTGGGTGCGCTGAAACGAGAGGTCCGGCGCGCGCTACGCCACCTCACGATCCTCGTCGGCGACCTTCTCCAGGAGGGGCGCCTTGCCCTCCCGGATCGTCTCGGCGGTGATCGTGCAGCGATTCACGTCATCGCGCGAGGGGATCTCGAACATGACGTCCAGCATCACCGTCTCGATGACGGCGCGCAGGCCCCGCGCGCCGGTATTGCGCTCCAGCGCCTTCTCGGCGATGGCCTCCAGCGCGTCATCGGTGACGACCAGCTTGACGTCGTCGAGCAGCGTGAGCAGCTTCTGGTACTGCTTGAGCAGCGCGTTGCGGGGCTCCACGAGCACCCGCATCAGCGCGTCCTGGTCCAGGTGGTCCACGGTCGCGATGTTGGGCAGGCGCCCGATGAACTCGGGGATCATCCCGTACTTCATCAGGTCCTGCGGCATCACCTCGGCGAGGATCTCATCGTCGCCGATCTCGCCGCCCGCGACGGCGGTCGCCGCCTGGAAGCCCATAGTGCGGCTGCGGGTGCGCTGGCGGATGATGTCCACCAGCCCGTCGAAGACGCCACCGCAGATGAACAGGATGTTGGTGGTGTCCACCTGGATGAACTCCTGCTGCGGATGCTTGCGCCCGCCCTGCGGCGGCACGTTGGCGATCGTGCCCTCGAGGATCTTCAGCAACGCCTGCTGCACGCCCTCGCCGGAGACATCGCGCGTGATCGACGGGTTGTCGGCCTTGCGCGCGATCTTGTCGATCTCGTCGATGTACACAATCCCATGCTCGGCGCGCTCGACGTCGCCGCCGGCGGAGATGAGCAGTTGCAGCAGGATGTTCTCGACGTCCTCGCCCACGTACCCGGCCTCGGTGACTGAAGTCGCGTCGGCGATGGTGAAGGGGACGTCGAGCATGCGCGCCAGGGTCTGGGCCATGAGGGTCTTGCCGCAGCCGGTAGGGCCGAGCAGCAATATGTTGGTCTTGTCCAGCTCCACGTCGGCGTCGGTGGCCCCGAGCCGCACGCGCTTGTAGTGGTTGTAGACGGCCACGGACAGCACGCGCTTGGCCCGATCCTGGCTCACCACGTACGTGTCGAGGTAGTCGCATATCTCACGGGGCGTCGGCACCCGTCCGTCGGTGGCGCTGTCGCGCGCCTCCTTTTCGGCCTTGCCCCGGATGATCTGATTGCACAACTCGACGCAGTCAACGCAGATGTAGACCCCCGGGCCCGCGATAAGCTCCTTGACCTGCCGGGGCTTCTCGCGCCCGCAGAACGAGCACCTCAGCGGCCTTGACTCCCTGCCCTGCCCATCTATCTCCATCGTCCACTCTCCCGCGGCACGAGACCTCGCGCCGGTGTGCTGCGATGTGTCGGCGCCCGCGACGGCATCCCGGCGGGGCCGGCCGACCCGATCGGGCAAGCGTTGCGCGACGTGCTACTCCTCGGGCTCGGGCTGGCGCGCCACCACCGAGTCCACGATGCCGTAGTCCATGGCTTCCTGGGCGGTCATGAAGTAGTCGCGGTCGGTGTCGTGCTCGATCTTCTCCAGCGGCTGGCCCGTGTGCTCGGCCAGTATGTCGTTCAGCCAGCTACGCAGTCGGAGGATCTCCTCCGCCTGAATCTGCACGTCGGCCGCCTGCCCGGCGAGCTGCCCCCAGGGCTGATGGATCATCACCCGCGAGTACGGCAGGGCGTAGCGATGCCCCTTCTCGCCCGCGGCGAGCAGCACTGCAGCCATGCTCGCGGCCTGCCCCATACACCAGGTGTGCACCTCGGGCTGGATGTACTGAATCGTGTCATAGACAGCCAGCCCCGCTGTTATCATACCCCCGGCGGAGTTGATGTATAGCGAGATCGGCTCCAGTGCGTCCTCATCCTGCAGGAAGATGAGCTGCGCGATGATGGAGCTGGCGATCTCATCGTCGATCTGTGTGCCGACGAAGACGATGCGCTCCCTGAGCAGCCGCGAGTAGATGTCGTACGAGCGTTCGCCGCGCGGCGTCTGCTCGATCACCATCGGGATGAGTCTCACTACGCTTCACTCTCCTGGTCGCTGTCGGCGGCTTCGTCAACGATATCCGACGCCTCAGTCTCCCGCGCCCCGTTGTCCTCCGCCGCGTCCTCCTCGGCCGCCTGCTCGGCATGGTACTGCTCCGCGGGCACGTCTTCGACCTCCGCAGAGGCGATGACCTGCTCGATGAGCTTGCGCCGGAGCGCGCGGTCCTGGATCTCCTCGGCGAAGTCCGGCTGCAGCATCGCGGCCTGCTGGGCGAAGCCGACGTCGCCGCCGCTCTCGTCGGCAATGCGAGCGATCTCCGCGGCGATGTCCTCCTCCGCGACCTCGATCTCGAGCTGCTCGGCCAGCGTCTCCAGGGCGAAGTGCAGCTTCAGGCCGCTCTCGGCCCGTGTACGCTGGCCTGCGCGCAGGTCCTCCTCGGCGGTGTCGGCGGCCTCCGCGAACTCCGCCAGCGACATGCCCGTCTGCCGCAGCTCGCGCATGAGTTGCTCGTGGGTGCCCGCCGCGGCGCGCTCGACGAACTCCTCGGGCAGCTCGACCTCGGTGCCCTCCAGTACGTAACGCATAACCTGCGCCCGCAGTTCCTCGTGCGCGTGCTCCTCCTCGGCCGCCACGAGCGCGCTGCGGATGGACTCCCGCAGGTCGTCGAGGCTCTCGTAGGCGCCCAGGCCCCGCGCGAACTCGTCGTCGAGCTCGGGCAACTCGCGGCCGCTGAATGAGTCGATCTCGGCGATGATGCGGCCCGCCCGGCCGCGCAGGTCCTCGTCCGGGTGGTCGTCGCCGTAGTCGAACTCGGCCTCGACGATATCGCCCGGCACATGGCCGATCAGGGCGCGGTCGATCTCGCCCAGGTACTCGCGCTCGCCGACCACGATCTCCTGCTGGCTGGGCTCAAGCTCGTCGGCATCCTCGCCCTCGGCGACGACCTTGACGTCCGCGACGACCAGGTCGCCCTCCTCGATCGTGTCGCGGTCCACCTCGACTTCCTCGGCGTTGATCCGCCGAAGCCGCTCGAGGTGGTCGCCGACCTGCTCCTCTGTTACTTCGGCAACTGGACGGCGCAGCTTAAGATCGGACAGGTCGGGCAGCGTGGGCCGCGGGTAGGCGGTGAAGACGGTGTAGAACTCGAAGGGCTCGCCCTCGACGAGCGGGATCTCCGGGAGGTCATCTTCGAACTCGTGCTCGTGATCGGGGTCGCCGTCCTCCGCGCCCTCACCGGCCTCGTCATCGGCCAGTTCGGGCTCCTCCACCTCATCCTCGGCGTCTTCCTCGCGGACGAGGCCGGCCCTGATCGTCTCGGCCAGCATCTCGTCCTCGTCGGGAGGCGCGCCGACCTCAATACCGATCTGGTCGATCGGCCGCAGGTTCTCCTGCTCCATGGTCTCCTGCAGCCGGTCCTGGATGACGGCCTCGTAGGTCGCGGCGCGGATGGCGTCCCGGTCGTAGTGCCGCTCCAGTATCGAGCGCGGCACCTTGCCGGGCCTGAAGCCTTTGATGCCGCCGCGGCTGGAGAGCTGCTGGTAGGTTCTGTCGAATGCGCCCTGGACCTCTGTCGCGTCCAGACGAATATGGACGGTTACCCGACTCCCGCCGAGCTCCCGGACGTCGAATTCCACTGCGGATCGCTCCCGTTCGGCGCGGCGGACGCACTGCGTCGGGCGCCGCCCACGCCATCAGTGTATTGTGCGCGACTGCCCGGTATCTGTGCACAGCAGCGAAAAGGGCCGCTCGCGCGGCCCTGGAGGAGATGTCGGGTCCTTCAGCGGGTGGTGGGCGCGGGGAGATTCGAACTCCCACGGGTTGCCCCACATGATCCTAAATCATGCATGTCTGCCAGTTCCATCACGCGCCCACGCCCCGACCGCACGCCGACGGCCGCCGCGCGCCGAGCGTCGCACCGGCGAATACGGCAGCGGCGCGCCTTGAGCAGCGCGCCTGGCGGATGAAAGCTGAGTGGTGGACCGGGGAGGATTCGAACCTCCGACCTTGGGATTAAGAATCCCCTGCTCTGCCAGGCTAAGCTACCGGTCCACCAGGAGTGTGCCCGCTACGGCACGAGCCGCGGGCGTGATTGTCAAGTCTAACTGCGCCGGCAAGGCCGGCGCCGGTCGTGTCATTTGGCGCGCCCGGGAGGATTCGAACCCCCGACCTACGGATCCGAAGTCCGTTGCTCTTATCC
>JALGUI010000120.1 GCA_029820915.1 Candidatus Zipacnadia bacterium
TCGATGGGCACGCCGATGACGGGCAGGCGGGTGTGCGCGGCCATCACGCCCGGCAGCGCCGCGGCCGCACCCGCGCCGGCGACAAGCACCTGCAGCCCGCGGGCCTCTGCCCCGGCCGCGTACTCGGCGACCAGATCAGGGGTACGGTGCGCGGACATGATGCGCACCTCGTGCGCGATGCCCAGTTCCGTCAGCAGCTCCGCGCACGGGCGCATCACGTCGAGGTCCGACTCGCTGCCCATCACCACGCCAACCGGCACGCCGTCGCCACTCATGTGCTCACTCCGTGCCGATCGCACGCTCGGCGATGTCGGTGCGGAAGTACATGCCCTCGAACTCGATGGCGCCGACCGCGTTGTAGGCGCGGTCACGCGCCTCCGCGCAGGTCGAGCCGAGCGCCGTCACGCCCAGCACGCGGCCGCCGTCGCTCAGGAAGTGGCGCCCCACGCGCTTCGTCCCCGCGTGGAAGACCACGGTGCTGTCGTCACTCTCGGCGTCCGCGAGACCGGTGATCGCCTTGCCCTTCTCGTAGCCGCCCGGATAGCCGGCCGACGCGCACACCACGCACACCGCGCAGTCGTCGCGCCAGGTGGCCTCCACCTCGTCGAGACGGCCCTCGACGGTCGCCACCAGCAGCTCGACGAGATCGCTCTCGAGCCGCGGCAGCACGACCTGGGTCTCGGGGTCGCCGAAGCGGCAGTTGTACTCCAGCAGCCGCGGGCCGTCCTCGCTGAGGATGATCCCCGCGTAGAGCGTCCCCGTGTAGGGGTAACCCTCGGCGGCCATCTGCCGGATCGTCGGCTCCACGATCTCCTGGATGACCTCATCGAAGATCTCGGCGGTGACCGCCGGGACCGGGCTATAGCAGCCCATGCCGCCGGTGTTCGGGCCCTCGTCGCCGTCGTAGATGCGCTTGTAGTCCTGCGAGGGCACCATCGGCACCACGGCCTCGCCATCGGTTAGGACCTTGATCGAGCACTCCTGGCCGACCAGGCACTCCTCGACGACCACCCGGTCGCCGGCCGAGCCGTAGGCCTTCTCGACCATGCAGCGGTCGATGGCCTCCAGGGCCTCCTCGACCGTCTCGGCAACCGTGACACCCTTGCCGGCCGCCTCACCGTCGGCCTTCACAACGATGGGCGCGCCCCGGTCACGGACGTACGCGCGCGCATCCGCCGGACTGTCGAAGACCTCGAACTGCTTGCCCGGCGCCCCCGCGCGCTCAACCAGCTCGTTGGTGAAGGCCTTGCTGCCCTCCAGCCGGGCGCCCGCCGCGCTCGGGCCGTAGATGGCCAGGCCGCGGCTGCGGAAGTGATCGCAGATCCCCATGATCAGCGGCCGCTCGGGCCCGACCACGGTGAGGTCGATGGCGTGCTGCTCGGCGAAGTCACCCAGCTCCTCGATGTCCTCGACGCCGATCGGGACGCACTCGGCAAGCCGCGAGATGCCACCGTTGCCCGGTGCGCAGAAGATGTCGTCGGCCAGCGGACTCTGAGCGATCTTCCAGGTCAGCGTGTGCTCGCGTCCGCCGGAACCGACGATCAGTATCCTCATTCGTAGACCTCTTGGCTGCGGAAGGGATCGATGTTGTCGAAGATGCGGCAGTTCTGTGTGAAGGCCAGCTTGACCGTCCCCACCGGGCCGTTACGATGCTTGGCGATGATCAGCTCGGCGATGTCCATCTCGCTGCCCTTGTCCTCAGGTTTGGCGCGGACCTCCGCATCCGCCTCAGCCTGGACCTCCTCGGCCCCCTTCTTGCGCTCGTAGTAGCTATCGCGGTAGAGAAAGCACACCAGGTCGGCCTCGGCCTCGATCGAGCCCGACTCGGCCAGGTCCGACAGGATCGGGCGCTTGTCCTCGCGCCGCTCGACATTGCGCGAGAGCTGGGAGCCGACGACGACCGGGATGTTGAGCTCGCGGGCCATGGCCTTCATGGCCCGGGCCACCTCGCCGATCTCCTGGTGGCGGTTCTCGGGGTTCGATCTGCCCGTGGTCGCGAGCTGCAGGTAGTCCACGCAGATCAGGCCGATATCGTGCTGTGACTTCATGCGGCGCGCCTTGGAGCGGATCTCCATGATGGAGATGGCCGGGGTGTCATCGATAAGCATGGGCGCATCGACCAGGTCCTGCACGGCGTGGCCGATGCGCTCCCAGTCATCGCCACGCACCTTGCCCGCGCGCAGCCGCCAGGAGTTGACCCTCGCGCGGCCGCACAGCAGCATCTCGGCGAGCTGACTGCTCGACATCTCGAGGCTGAAAACCGCGACCGGGACCGGGGGCTCGTGTCGAAGCACCGCGTGCAGCGCGATGTTGTTGACCATCAGCGACGTCTTGCCCATCGACGGACGACCGGCGATGATGATCAGGTTGCCGTCCTGCAGGCCGGCGGTCATCCTGTCCCACTCCTGCAGGCCGGTGCCGATGCCGGTGAGGAAGCCGGGCCGCTTGAAGACGTCGTCGAGGTGCTGGAAGGTGGCCTCGACCAGTGGCCCGAGCTCCTCGTAGTCCTTGGTCGAGCGCTGCTGGGCGATCTCGAAGACGCGCTGCTCGGCCGAGGCCAGGGCGGTCTGCACGTCGTCGGGGTTGTCGTAGGCGAGGGCCTGGATCTCCGAGCCGGCCTTGATGAGGCGGCGCAGCACGGCCTTCTCGTGGACGATGGTGGCGTAGCGGATGACGTGCGCGGTGGTCGGCACCTCGCCGATCAGCGCGGTCAGGTACTCGGCGCCGCCGACCGCGGACAGCCTCTCACGCCGCCGCAGTTCGGCCCCGACCGTGACCGGGTCAACCGGGTCCCCCCCCTCCTCGACAACCTCGATCGCCGAGCAGATCTCGCGGTGGGCCTCCCGGTAGAAGTCCTCCTCCGCGACGATGCCCAGGGCGCGACTGACCGCGTCGGAGTCGATGAGCATGGCCCCGAGCGTCGCCTGCTCCGCCTCCAGGTCCTGTGGCGGCAGGCGGTCCGCCAGCCTGTCAAGCGTCCGGGTGTGGGTGTCGTCCGACATCAGCGCCTCCCACCGCCGCCATCATGCCCCACGGCCACGTGCCCGTGTCGGCACACCGCGTCTCCGACGCGCGCCGCCCCGAGCTACTCCTCGTCGTCTCCGGGCTCGTCCGCCGCCTCGTCCGCCGCCTCGGCCGCCGCCTCCTCGGCGTCGGCGTACTCCTCCGCGACCTCCTCGAGGATCTCCTCGGGTGTGCGCTCCTCGCCCTCGATCGGCACGACGCGCACCGGAAGCTGCGCCTCGACGTCCTTGTAGACCTGGGCGGTGATCAGGTAGTCGCCGGTCTGGCGGATTGGATCGGGGATGTCGATGTCACGGCGGTCGATGACCAGCGCGAGCTGCTCCTCGGCGGCCTCGGCGATCTGACTGGTCGTCACGGTGCCGTGCAGCCGGCCGCCCTCGCCGGTGGGCGCCTCCACCACGATGCGCTTTTGGCGCAGTTCGTCCACGAGGTGCTGGGCGCGCTGCCGCTTCTGCTCGTCGCGCCCCTCGATGGCCTTGCGGCGGTTCTCCAGGTCCCTGAGGGCGCCCTTGCCGGCCCTGATGGCGAGGCCGCGGGGCTCGAGGTAGTTGCGCAGGTAGCCGTTGGCCACGTCCATGACATCGCCCTCGTGACCCACGCGCGGAACGTCCGCCAGAAGTATGACCTTCATCGGTGTCCTCCCAATGATACTTGCCGCTGACCGGCGGGCCGGCGCGGCCTGATTTCGGATCGTGTGTGGTGGGCCGGCCTGCAATGCAGGCCGCCGGGCCCGTGATCAAGGCCCGCCTCACCCACGCTCCCCCATGGCGGGCGAGGCGACGCCTCAGAAGTCCGTCTCGTAGCGCACTCCCAGGAACGGGTCGTTATCGTCCAGCGCCCGGTCGAGGCCGAGCAGCAGGTTGTACTCGCGCTGCAGGCTCCAGCGCAGGCGCAGGTCGAGCCGCAGGTCGTCCGGGCTGTAGAGCTCGCTCTCGACGCCGAAGCCGGGCGAGGAGGTCCAGTCGTACCCGAGGCCCAGGTCGCCGCCGAACAGTCCGGCGCGAAGGACGTCCGAGCCGTGCTGCTGGGCGTACTGCAGGTCGAGGCCGTCGGCGTCGCCCACGTCGCGGAGGCCGATGCGCCAGTACCCCCGGCCGTCCGGTTCGGGGCGCAGGTCCAGGGCCGCGTCGGCGCTGAAGCCGCCATCCTGCGCCTGGAGGAGTTGCACGCGCGCGCGGGTGTCGATATCCGTGACGATCTCCTGCGTGCGCCGGACCGTCTCCATCGTCCCCTCGATGTCGGTCATCACCCGGTCCGCGCGATCCATCGTGGCGCGGCTCGTCTCGGCGGTCTCGCGCAGGCCGGCGACGGTAGCGCGCAGGTCCTCGCTCATCTGCTCGTCGGTGATGAGGTCCTCGGCATGTGCGGCCGCGGCCTTCAGGCTCTCGCTGGCCTCGCGCACATTCGCCGTGACGGCGCGGATGTCCGCCGTCAGTTGCTCGTCACCGGCCAGCTCGGCGGCGTCGGCAGACAGCTCCCTCAGGTTCTCGCTGGTCTCGCGCAGGTTCGCCAGGGTCGCCTCCACGTCCTGGTCCATCGTCGAGCTCTCGATCCGCTCGCGGGCGTTCTCGGCGATCGCCGCCAGGTCCTCGGTCGCCCGCAGGATGTTGTCCCCGGCCGCCGCGACCTGCGTCGGCAGAGGGGTCAGCGCCACCAGGTCCTCGACCCGCTGTGTAGTACCGGCGATGTCCTCGGACGCCTCGATGAGGTTCTGCATGATCGCCGCGAGCCGGGCCTCGTTGGCACTTCCCGCTCGGGCGAAGGTCTCGACGACCGCGACGGCCCGGTCGGCGATCACGATGGCGTGCTCGGTCGCCACGCGCAGGTTGCCGACCGTGGCCTTGAAGTCCTGCTGCATCTGCACGTCGGCGAGAACTACGTTGACGGAGTCGACGGCGGCGCGCGCCGAGACGATGAGTTGCTGCGCCTCGTCCATCACGACCTCGGCGGTGCTGGCCCCCCCTCCCGCTACCTTGTCGCCATCCTCGAGCTTCTCGCGGGGCGGCTCCCTCTCCCCCGGGAGGATCGCGAGATGCTTGTCGCCGACCAGGGCCCCCTGCATGATCATGAACGTGTCGCCACGGTACAGCACGGCGTCCTGGTCAGAGATCGTGCACGTGACGGCCACGGGCTTGCCCGGGAAGTTCGAGTCCGGGTTGATGGAGACTTCCTTGACGTCGCCGATCTTGTGACCGCCGAGCCGGACGTCATCTCCATTGCGGAGGCCGTGCACGTCTGCGAACATGACGGTGATCTCGTCGGCTCCCCGCTCGGCGAGATAGTCCTTGAGGTAGACCACGACGCCAACTGCCAGCAGGGCCACCACAATTACCAGCAAGCCTACCTTGGCCTCGGCCGACACCGACGATCACCTCTCGGCGCGCGACTCCGTGTCCGGTTCAGTGTCGATCCAGCGCACGAACCTCTCAACGATGGGGATATCGCACCGCCTGATTTCATCTGGAGTGCCGATCACCTGCACACGCCGATCGTGCAGCATCAGCAGGCGGTCGGTCATCCCCAGCAGGTTCTGGACGTCATGCGACACGACGACCGCCGTCGAGCCCTGGTCGTCGCTGACCTTCTTGATCAGGCCCGTGATGTTGCGGGACATCAGCGGGTCGAGACCGCTGCTCGGCTCGTCGTAGAACACCAGCTCCGGCTGTTCCATCAGCGCGCGGGCTATCCCGACTCGCTTCTTCATGCCGCCGCTGAGGTCCGCGGGCATGCGGTCCTCGGTGCCCTCCATCTCGACGACATCGAGCAGTTCCCTGACGCGCTCCTCGACCTGCTCGGGCGACACGTCGCGCCGGTTGCGCATGGAGAAGGCGACGTTGCAGGCCACGGTCATCGAGTCGAACAGGGCGGAGTACTGGAAGCACATGCCCATCGACTTGCGGACGCGGTTCAGGCCGTCCTCGTCGAGAACGCTGATGTCCTCGCCCTTGAAGAAGACGTGGCCGCTGTCAGGCCTGTCGAGCCCGATCAGCAGCCGCAGCAGCGTCGTCTTGCCCGAGCCTGACATCCCCATGATGCCGAAGATCTCGCCCGGGAAGACGTCGAAGGAGATCTCCTCCAGGACCTGCGTGTCGCCGAGGGCGTGCCAGACGTCGCGCACCGACAGCAGCGGCTCGGCGCCGGCCCGATCCGGCTGGCCGCCCGGAGCGGGCGCGTCGCGTCTCTCGACCGGCGGTTCGCCGGGACGGGGGTCGCTCTCGGCCTCCGCCACGCCGTGCTCGGTGCCCGACATCTCGTCGCTCCCGTCCGGGTCCCGCTAGGGGTAGAGTATCGTGGTGAGCGCCAGGTTGGCCGCGTAGATCAGCATGATGCAGTAGACCACCGCGCGGGTCGTGGCGTGACCGACCTCCTCGGCGGCCTTCTCGGTGTACAGTCCCTGATGGCAGCCAACGACAGCGATGATGATGCCGAAGAAGACCGACTTGATGATGCCTGCGGCGACCGTCCACTCATCCAGATTCCCCGGAATGCTCCCGAAGTACTGGTCCGCGGTCATCCCCGTCGTCATGTTGGTCATGAGGTAGCCGCCCGTGACGCCGATGACGACGCCGATCAACGTGAGCATCGGCACCGTCGTCAGGCCTGCGAGGTAGCGCGGCACCACCAGGTACTGGACCGGGTCGGTCGCCATCGTGCGCAGGGCGTCTATCTGCTCGGTCACCTTCATGGTGCCGAGTTCGGCGGCCATCGCCGACCCGGCGCGGGCGGCGACCACGATCGCCGTGAGCGCGGGCCCCAGCTCCCGCGCCATCGTCTCCGCCACCACCCAGCCGACGTACTGCCCGGCCCCCAGGCTTGACGCCTGGTCGGCGACGTGCCAGGCAAACACCATGCCTGAGAACAGCATCGTCACGGCGACAATCGGCAGCGAGCTGACGCCCACGTTGGCCATCTGCGCTATTGTGGGGCGCAGCTCGATGTTGCCCCGTGACAGGTGGACGACCGTCCTCAGATGCAGCTCGGACGTCTCACCGAAAAAAGCGAGGCCCCTCAGCACATATGAGCCCAGGGCCGCGATGGCTGACAGCACGCTGGAAGCTCCGTGACCGGGCTGGTGCGCCGAATCGCGTCATGTCGATTATACTCACAGCCCGCGCGGCGAGTCAAGGAAGCCCCCCGCGGCGCCGTCGCCCGGCCCCGCGGGCCTCGGCAAGCGCCCGGAACGGCCCTGT
>JALGUI010000121.1 GCA_029820915.1 Candidatus Zipacnadia bacterium
CGCGACGGCAGCTCGACCTCCATGGCCGAGCCCTTGGCCAGCTCCAGCTCCTGCTCAGTCGTGACGGTGTCGGGCACGCCGTCCTCATCGGCGTCAGGGCCGAGGGTCACGCGGTACGTGCCCGGTTCGAGTCGCCAGACGTGGACACTCCCCGACTGCGGCCGCTCCTCGAAGTTGTACGCGATGAGCCGCAGCCCCTGCGCGCTGGTGTCGAGTACCCAGGCGGCGAACTCGGGCGAGAAGCCCCGCCAGGAGATCGCGTGCGTCGGGTAGATGTAGTTGCGGTACCCGGGCTGCCCGCCCAGGTACATGCGGTCCACCAGGTCCTTCGAGATCCAGACGCGATCGGCCGACTGCTCAGCCCAGGTGTGCATCGGGAAGAGCAGCTCGATGCGCTCCCAGGAGGCCTTCAGGGCGTCGAGCAGCATCTGCCGATCGCCGGACAGCTTCCATGCAGCATAGTGGAGCTGCGTGCGGGAGTCGTTGCCCATCGCGGGCCGCAGGTCATCGTACGTGGTCGCCGCCGCGGCCTCGAGCAGCCACTCGCGGTGCGCGGACATGTCGGTGCGCTCGGGCAGGTCGGGCAGCATGTTGCCGTGCTGCATCTGGCGCATCAGCCAGGTGCGCTCGGGCAGCCAGTAGCGGTCATCGCCGGTCCACTCGGCCAGCGCCAGGTACATGTTCTCCGAGCCGTAGCCACTGACGACATTGCTGCGCCCAACCACCTCGCGGTCCTCGAAGCGCACGGAGTTGGGCAGCACCCTCGCGCTGGTCGAGGTCAGCTCGGTCTCGGCCACGGCGCGCTCTACCAGGTCCAGCCAGGCGTCACCGTACTCCCGCACCAGTCGCGTTGCGCGCGGGTTGCGGCTGTGCCAGCCGAGGTACAGCGACGGGTGCAGCATCAGCGTGCTGGACAAGCTATCGCGATCGTAGGGCGTCTCGGTGATGACGCGGCTCGCGCCGTAGAGCACCGACCGGAAGTGCCGGAAGCCGCCCGTCATGCCGGTGAGATGCTCCTCGACGGTGCGGGTGCTCGCCATCAGCCGCTCGATGTAGATGGGGTTGCCGTAGTACATCTCGGCCTCGCGGCAGATGGCGTTGACGCCCTCCTCGTAGGCGTGCAGCGGGTCGGTCTGGCGGCGGTTAATGCCATCCTGCAGCGGGCCCTCGTTCCAGCAGAACTCGGCGAGGCGCCGCACCGAGTCGGCGATGCGCCCGTCGGGGTCGCTGATCATGCTCAGCGACACCCAGTCGTTGATGAGGTCGGTATCGTCGCTGTAGCGATGGCCGAACTCGCCATTGGGCGCCTGGCGGTGGTCGATCCACCAGTGCGCGAACTCCAGGTACTTGCCCAGCGCCGCGCGCTGGTAGACCGCCCACTCGGGCGCGCCGTCGGCCGCCGGCGGCTGTAGCGCCGAGCGATCGACGGGCTCGGTCGGATGCGTCCAGATGTGGAAGGCCCGCGCGTAGGAGTCGTCGGGGTAGCGCGTATGCAGGTCCTCCAGCGCCCGGTGCAGCTCCATGAACACGCCGACGCGCTCGGCCAGGTCCGCCATGGCCACCTTGCCCCACGGACGCGGCTCGGAGACGTCGATGAAGCGGTCCTTGACGAAGGCGAGCTGATCGTGGCGGTACTCGTCAGCGAGTGCCGCTGTCGGCTCGATGAGCAGCTCGAAGCGCGAGCGGTGCTCGCCGCCATCCCAGACGAGCTCGGCGTCCTCGCTGGTCATGAGCCTGATCCACAGCGGCCGGCCGTCGGGGATCACGTAGTCGCGCATGTCCAGGGTCAGGTCGAGGCGGCGCAGGCCGTTCCAGTCGCCGGCGCAGCGGACCTCGAAGTCGGCGATCTGGCGCGTCGGGATGATCGGGTCGGCCACCAGCAGCCACACGACGGTGCCGGGCGGGGCGTCGTTGAGCCACAGCGAGGCCCGGATGGCCCCGAGCGCGCGGTCGGCGGCCTCGGGCGGCAGCATGAAGTGGTAGTAGCGCAGGCCCTCGATCGCCATCCTGCACGCGTCAGGCGACGGCTCGGACGAGCAGCGCAGGGCCGTGCGGTCATAGGTCTCGTACTTGCTGAGCATGATGCGACCGATCTCCGACGGCCAGTCGCTCCACGGCTCCGCGGTCACGTGATAGGCCACGGGCTCGCCCGACAGGTCGCCGACGCTCTCGCGCCAGGTTTCGAAGCAGCCGATCTCGCCGATGCGCGTGGGCGGCGGCGCCTCCTCGCCCTCGGCCACCTCGGGCTCGGGGTCGGCGAAGAAGGTCATCGCGGTCTGCCTAACGGCGCGGTCGAAGCCGCGCGCAAACAGCGGCCCGTCGGAGGTCACGGGCACCCACGCCTCGCCCTGTGGCCGGAAGACCTGCTCGCCCTCGTAGAGCTGCCCGCGCACGTGCCCGCGGATGCGCAGGTAGTCCCAGGGCTCGTGGTCGAAGAGCCGGACGATCAGCCCGCCCTCGTCCTGGAAGCTGTAGCCGTGGTAGGTCAGCGGCCAGCGCGTGCGGCGGTCGCCGTCGCTGACCTTCCAGGCCTGGGAGTAAATGGCGCGCGCGTCGTCGATCCCCGCCTGCCGCACCAACAGCGTCTCGTCGCCGGTCGCCGGCTCGATGGCGAGCATCCCGGGGCAGGTATCCCAGCCGAGGTACTCGGCGCGGTGTGCGGCGATCTCCGGCGTGAACTCGGCGGCAACGGCCGGGAGTTCCGCGGCGCCCTCATAGACCGCGCGCACCTCGTCGTCGGTCAGCGGGCGCGAGAAGATGCGCAGCTCGTCGAAGTCGAAGGGCCGCTCCGTCCCGCCCCAGTGGTTCCAGCTCCCGATGATGATCCTGTCCGGCTCGAGGTCCTCGGTCTGCCAGGTGAGCGGCTCCTGCTTCCGGGTCAGCTCCCCGTTGGTGTAGAGCCGGATGCCCTGCGTCTCGTCCCAGGTGATGGCGAGGTGGTACCAGGTGTCGGCCTCCCACGGAGCGGCCTCGAAGTCGTAGCTACCGCCCCAGGGCCCGCGCACGAGGAGCCGCTCGTAGCGCCCGCGCACGCCCAGCATCATGCCGGTGCGGCCGACGCTGACGATGCTGAAGAGCGAGTGGTGGATCTCACCCACGGGGTGCGCGAACTTGATCCAGAAGGCGACGGTGCCGCGCCGCAGATTCACGTTCCCGGCTGCGTAGTAGCGGTGCGACTGCCCCCCGTCCATGTGCAGGCCCAGCTCGGTCACGCCCTCGGCGCTGGTGGCGCGGTACAGGCCGATGTCCTTGTTGTTCCCGCGGTCGTAGCACAGTAGTGACACGTCGCGCGAGCCGCGGGCCATGTCGGCCTCCAGCCCGCGGCCGTAGTACTCCGAGTAGCCCGCGTCGAAGCTCGCCCGCAGGATCTCGGCCTCATCCGGCGGCGGCTCGATAACCACCGGCTGGAACTGCTGGGCGAGCGCGCACCCGCAGGCGAGTGCCATCGTCACAAGCAAGCCGACGCGCCACGTCATCATCGCATTCTCTCCGAGGCTCATCTCCGCGGCACGGTCCAGGGAAGGCCTTCTCCCGCTCCGCGGCGAATCCTCTGCCCCTGCGCTGGAGGCCGTGACCGGCGGTGAGCGCGCTGGACGAGCGACCTGGCACCTCCGACGACGAAGTGCGGCGGCTGTGGGACGGCAACGCCGAGGTGTGGGCGCGGCAGGTGCGCGCCGGCTACGACCCCTTCCGCGACCTGTACCACCACCCGACCTTCTTCGAGCTTGCCGGCGACCTGTCCGGCCGGGACGTGCTCGACGCCGGCTGCGGCGAGGGCCGCACGGCGCGCATCCTGGCCCGCCAGGGGGCGCGCGTCACGGGCGTGGACATCTCCGAGCGCATGATCGAGCTGGCGGGAGCCGAGGAGGAGCGCGAGCCGCTGGGCATCCGCTACGAGGCCGCGTCGATCGCGAAGATGCCCATGCTCGGCGACGACAGCTTCGACGCGGTCGTTGCCATCATGGCGCTGATGGACTGCGCCGACTATGAGGGAGCGCTGCCGGAGATCGCGCGCGTGCTCCGGCCCGGTGGCACGTTCGCCTACATGATCTGCCACCCGTGCTTCATGCACGGCCACCTGGGCTGGGGAAAGCAGGATGGGAAGCACATCGCCATCCGCGTCGCCAACTACCTGGACGAGCCCGAGACGCGGTCGCGCTGGACCTTCGCGGCGGCGCCCGACCGCGATGAGGTCGAGCCCTTCGAGGTCGTCTACTTCAACCGCATGCTCGCCGGCTACCTCAACCCGCTGCCGCGGCACGGCTTCGTCATCGAGGAGATTGCCGAGCCCGCGCCGTCGGATGAGGCCTGCCGCGCCGAACCGCGCCTGCGCAAGTACCAGGGCATCCCGCACGTCCTGGCCGTGCGGGCGATCCTCGACCCGGCGCCCTGACGCACGACCGGCGGGCACCATGGCATTCGCATCCCGACGCGTGGCGCTGCGACTGTGAGGCTACTCCGGGGCGTCCTCGAGTTCCGGCGGCGGGCCCGCGTCGGGCGGCGCGGCCTCAAGCAGCGGCTCGTGGGTGGCGATGATGCGCGAGACGTCCGCGGCCACCAGGGCCTCGCCGCCCTCGCGCAGCGTGAACTCCACCGCGTCGCCCTCTCGCAGCACGTCGAAGCCCTGGCCGAGCACGTCAGATGCGTCGAAGGGCCACTCGCGCGCTTCATCTCGACGGTCACGGATGATGCCACGGCGTTCGGCCTGGTCGAGCCGCTCGATCGCGCCGGTGCGTTGCTCGCCCGAGTGGGGACTAACCATCGGCGCCCTCCGTGCCTTCGGCCGTCTCGAGCCTGCGGCTGTGCCCGACCTTCGTCCGCACGAACTCACCGATGTCCCTTCCGCACCGCCCCCGGGCCCTGATGGCGCGCATCTCTTGTCCAGACACCGGCGAGTTCACCGCGGGGCCCGCGCTGTCCTTCCGGACGTCAGGTCGGCGCGGCTGCGACCGAGGCCGGTGCTGCCCGCCACGCACACGATTCCGTCAGGCGAGGGCGAATCCGATTAGTGGACGCGACCTTGTTGGCATGGCACGGGAGCACGAGAGCGAGGGAACGCTGATGCGATGCGCGGTAGCGGGATGGGCCGCCGAATGCGAACGGGGACGCCGCGCGCGGCGTCCCCGTTGTCGTCTTCGGCTGCGACCACGCGACTAGCGGAGCGGGTCGATGTTGATCTGCCGCAGCAACTGGTTGGTCTGCACGTTGCGGAGCTGCAGCCTGAGCTGGGTCTGGCTGAGCTGGCCCCAGTTGGCCGGGCTGAGCGTCATGCCGCCGCCCACTTCGAGCAGGACGTTGGCGTAGCTCGCCGCGTGGATGCCACGACCCGTCGGTCCCTGCACGTCCAGGTTGAACCGGGCGCCGGGCGTGGCCTGGATGTCCAGCGTGCGACCGTCCTCGGAGGGAACTACGCGCAACGGCTGCGCGCCGAGATCGCGCAGGTCGCGCATCTCGAACACCCTGTCACCGCCCGGGCGCGAGCGGATGGACTTCAGGGAATGCGGGCTCAGCTCCGCCGGGTTCATGATCTCCAGGGTCGGGAGCAGGCCGATGTTGCCGATCTGGATCTGGCCCGCACCCCTCGCCTGCATACTGAGAACACGTCCGGCCTGATAGAAGCTGCAGAGCTTGTCGCCGTCGCCCGCGATGTCGAAGGTCAGCGACTTCCCCTCCGGTTGGCTGAATACGAAGAGCGTCGGGCCAGGCGGCGCCAGCAACTGCCGCATGCCGATCACGGTCGGCGTCCGCGGCAGACGCAGCGTGGGGCCACGCTCCACCTGCACGAGCGGGAACATGCGCATTGAGAACGGGATGCGCGTGTTCGGGTCCTCGTTGACGCTGCCGTCGGCGTTGAAGAACCGGTTGCCCTGCTCGTCGGTGATCTGCCGGACTTCCGTCTCGTCCGAGACGACAACGACCGCGGCCTGGGCGCCGGGGCCGCCGTACTCCGCGCCGGGCAGGTGCGGGTTGTTGGGCGTGCACTCCTCGTAGGACATGGCGACGCCCTTGGGGGCCGAGCCGAAGGTGAAGATGTTCCCGCTCCAGTCAACCGTCGCCTCGTTCGGGTCCACCGCGCCGGTCTCGGTCTCGCGATACGGGTTGTTGTTGTCGTAGACGATGATGCGGCGGGTGTTGCCGGCCACCGCCGTGTCGTACGGCACCACCGCGTGGCCCCACCCCGTGCCCCACACGACCAGCACCGGACGGTTAACCACCTGGGCGCACAGCGTCTGGCAGCGGTTGAAGACCGCGCGCGCGTCCTGGGTGTTGTAGAGGTTGGTGTGGGTGTCCAGAACCTCCTGGGTGTACCACGCCCCCTGCTGCTGCTGCACCGTCTCCCGCGTGGTGGTGTTCCAGTCGTACCGCCACAGCCACGCCTGGGCGGTGCCCGGGGCGGTGAAGTGGCCGGCGTGGAACATGTGGTCGAACTCGCCGTTGCGCACGCGCAGGCTCGACACGCTCATGCCGTAGCAGTTCCCGCCACCACCGGCCCCCGAGTAGGCGTCGTCGTACCACTGCTGCGCCGCGGGACGGTGGGTGCCGTCCCCGTACTCGACGTTCGAGGCGCCGAAGTAGTGGCTGTAGAGGTGCCAGGGGATGGACGGGTTGCCGAAGTTCGAGAACTTCCAGCCGTGGTAGCCGCGATAGCCGCGCGGGGCGACGATCTCGTACTTGGCCACTCCCGTGTCGTTGCCGGTCGCGGTGTTGCGCACGAACACGTCGTGCTCAACACCGCGACTGGCGCCCGCCGGAACCTCGAAGGCCATGGAGTTAGGGAAGAACTCGAAGTCCATGTCCAGGTAGTGCGACGCCACCGCGGAGCCGTCGAAGTAGACCACGCAGTCCTCGGACCAGCCGTTGCCGAAGGCGTACGCCCACGACCCGGGCGAGCCCTGGTCGGGCCAGAAGCTGCTGATCCGGAAGGCCAGGAAGGCGCGGATCCTGGCCAGCATCGCCTCGTTGATGGCGATGGCCGCGATGCTCTCCCGGTTGGCGGCAAAGGCGTAGCCCTCATCGATGGTGAGCAGGAGACTGGTCTGCAGCTCCACCGGGAGTTCCCGGAACTTCCCCATGGCCTCGTCGCGCCTGTCCGGCGGCACGTTCTTGGCCTTGAGGGCGGCCTCGAACTCCTGCGCAACCTGGACCCGCGTCAGCGCGGTCAGGTTGAGCGTCTGGGCCCGCGT
>JALGUI010000122.1 GCA_029820915.1 Candidatus Zipacnadia bacterium
TCGATCGAGTGCTCGCGGCAGTCGCTGGAGGCGCTGCCGCAGGCCCGGCGGACCTTCGAGATGCTGGCGCGCTACGAGCGCTGCCGCGAGGCGGGCTCGTTCCCGGAGGACGTGCTGGCGCGGATGCAGGAGCCCGGCCGGGACTTCCGGCTGCTCGAGGGCGCCGACGGGTTCGAGCTATACCGCGCGGTCTATGAGGAGCCGCGCACGGTCGATGCGCTCGATGGCGAGGTCAACGTCTGGCGCATCACCAACGACCTCGACGAGCCATGCGACCTGGGCGTCGAGGTCATCCCCGGACAGCGCGAGGTGGCCTACGCGGGCTACGAGGACCCGGCGGCGCTGACCATCGAGAGCTTCGACCCGGCCGATGCGGCGGACGCCTACGTGCTCGGCGGGGGCAACCAGTACGAGCAGTACGTCATGGGCAACCAGAAGGAGATCACCGACACCGGCGTGGTGATGGCGGGCGTGACGCAGAGCTTCGAGACGTCGGACGAGGCGAAGGTGGGCGAGCGGTCGCTGGCCTACGCGGCGACGAATGATACCGACCTGCGGGGCTGGACGGGGATCGGGCGGCACTTCGACGAGCCGCTGGACCTGAGTGGCTACGCGGGCATCGGGCTGTGGATCCGCGGCGATGCGGGCTACGAGAAGCTCCGCGTGCAACTGCGCGACACGCAGGGGCGTTACTGCGACCACCTCGCGGCCATCGACTTCGAGGGCTGGAGCCTGCACACGTTCCCGCTGCAGGGTGAGGGCTTCGACGCCTCGCAGGTCGAGTACCTGCTCTTCTACTTCAACAACATCACGCGGCGCGAGTCGGTGGCGATTCTGATCGACGATGTGCGCGCGCTGCCGGACCTGAACGCGGCGACCGGGGTACACAGCCCGGCAGTGGTGGTCAACGGCGAGCGCACCGAGTTCCCGACAACGCTGGAAGCCGGGCAGGCACTCACCTGCACGCGCGCGGACGGCGCGATGCTCTGGCCGGTCGGCATGGAACCGGGGCGTCCCGTGGATGTGGACATCTCGGCGCTGCGCCTGCAGCCGGGCGATAACACCGTCGTCTTCGAGGCCGCGGGCGCGTTCCCCGGCGACGTAAGCGTGCTGCTGTACCGAATGTGGCCGGTACGGCAGTAACGAAGGCAACGAAGGGAACGGCGGGGACGAAGGGAACGGCACCAGCGGCGGCGCAGCCGTTCGCCCTGCCGTTGGCTTGTAGCTCATCACCGTCCGGAGGGCTGACCATGAAGCAGGCGCTGACCTGGTGGGCGTTCGTCAACAGCTCGAGCTACGCGCCCGAAGAGATCATGGCGGCCGCGAAGGAGATCGGCTATGACGCCATGGAGATGATGCAGCCCGAGCAGATTCCGTCGGTCAAGGATCACGGGCTCGAGGTCGCGCTGCTCATCGGCCACCAGTCACTGCCCGATGGCATGAACGATCCGGACAACCATGACCGCATCGCCGACGAGCTGGCGGAGAGCATCGAGGTGGCGGCGGCGAACGATGTGCCCGTGCTGTGCTGCTTCTCGGGCAACCGGCGCTTCGGGCTGTCGGACATGAAGGGCGCGGAGCACTGCGCGGAGATCCTCGCGCGCATGGCCCCGGCGGCCGAGCAGGCGGGCGTGACGCTGTGCATGGAGCTGCTCAACTCGAAGGTGGATCACCAGGGCTACCAGTGCGACCACACCGCCTGGGGTGTGCACGTCTGCAAGCTCGTCGGTTCGCCCGCGGTCAAGCTGCTGTATGACGTGTATCACATGCAGATCATGGAGGGCGACCTGGTCCGCACGATCGGCGAGAACATCGAGTGGATCGGCCACTTCCATACCGGCGGGAACCCGGGCCGCAACGACCACCATCGAGGCGGCGCGCGCGGCCTTCGAGGTCTTCGACGTGTAGTGACACTCGCGCCACCGGGGGCGCACCCGTGAGGTGAGTGCGATGCGCTGCTCCTGTGCGCTGGTGTGTGCAGTGGTGCTGGGCCTGGCGGCCGGCTGCCAGGCGCAGGACGCGGTCGTGACCGTCGATACCTCCGTGCGCCACCAGACCATCCTCGGCTGGGGGAAGACGACGCCGTGGGCGCCCGCGCCCCGGCTGGCGCGCGATATCGTAATCGAGCGCGCGGTCGGCGACCTGGGCATCACCCGCCTGCGCTACGAGCCGCCGTCGGGCAACCGCGCGGGCGCGCGCGCCTGGGAGTGGCTCAACGACAACGACGATCCGCGCGACACCAACTGGCACGCACTCAGCGTCGAGGCCCTCAATGCGCGCGCCGCGGAATGGATCGTGCCCTTCAAGGACGCCGTCGAGGCCCGCGGCGACCCCTTCAGCCTCTACGTCAGCCCCTCGTTCTTCGACGGCGGCTCCAGCGGCTCGGTGCCCCCGTGGCTGCTCAATGACCCCGAGGAGTACGCCGAGTTCGCGGCCTCGGTGCTGCTGCGCCTGCGCGAATCGTGGGGGGTGACGGCCGACTACTACAGCATCTGCAACGAGGCCGGGAACAACAACGCGTTCACCCCGCGGGTGGTCGCGGACATGATCCGCGCCACAGTGCCGCGGCTGCGCGAGCATGGCCTGCCCACCATGATCGAATTCCCCGAGAGCATCAACGTCGCGGTGGCCATGCGCTACATCGAGGCGTTGCAGGGCCAGGCGGACCTGTGGCCCGACATCGGCCTGATCAGCTACCACCTCTACGGCAACAACGACCGGCTCGCGGAGCTGCGCGAGTTCGCCTTCGCGCGCGGCCTGCCCACCGCCCAGACGGAATTCATGAACCTGACCATCGACCACCTCTATACCGACCTGACCGTGGGTGGCTGCTCGTACTGGGAGATCTACGGGCTGGCCAGCCCGGACTACGCGACCATCGAGGGTGGTATCAGCTCCGACAGCTTCCGCGGCGGCAACCACTACTGGCGCTTCCGGCAGGTGCTGCACTACGTGCGGCCGGGCGCGGTACGCGTCGAGGCGACCTGCAGCGACCCCGCGGTGCGCGCGCTCGCCTTCGAGGACGAGGGGCGCGTGACCGTGGTGGTGATCAACACCGGGCAGGGCGCGCAGGACCGGGGCGTGACCGTCGCCGGACTGTCGCCCGGGGAGTACGGCGTCTGCCGGACGGTCGGCCAGGGCCCGTACCGGGAGGGCGGGACCGTTGAGGTCGGCGCCGGCGGCAGCGTGGAGCTTGCGCTGGCGGCGAACAGCGTCACCACGCTCTACCCGCATCCCGGCGGGAACCTGCCGCCGACGGTCACCTCCTGGCGTGCCCGGCCGGCGTTTCTGCACGCGCCGGCGGACGGCGTGACCCTGTCGGCGGAAGCGACGGACCCCGAGCTGGACGAACTCAGATGGGCGTGGCGAGTGCTGGCGAGCCCGGCGGGCGCCCAGGTGGCGATCGCCGATGACATGGCGGCCACCACGCAGGTCTCCGGTCTGTCGGCGCCGGGCGAGTACGTCTTCGCGGTCACGGTCACCGACATGACGAACTACGTGGTCCAGCAGGTCATGGTGCCGGTGTTCGCCGGGAACCAGCCGCCGGTGCCGGTAGACGTGCACAACCGCATCCCCGTGCGCGTGACCGTGGCGGACGGGAAGACGCTGCTGCGCGGCGGTGGACGCGACGTCGAGGGCGACCCGCTGACCATCCGCTGGAGCATCGTCAGCCAGCCGCAGGGCGCGAACGCCGTGCTGGCAACGCCCGCCGACGGGAAGTACGAGGTCACGGGCCTCACGGTGCCCGGCGACTACGTCGTCCGCTTCGAGCTGAGCGACCCGACGCACACGGTCGCCGAGGAACTGACCGTGCCGGTGTACGAGGCGCTGTAGCCCGCCCCACCGCCTGTTGACACGCCTCCGCGGGCTCTGGTAGAATATCGACACTCTGAGCGCGGCGATGGTGGCGGCGCCGACGTCTGCTGCCATATGGACGCGAGGAGTGACACCGTGGCGCACGAACTCCGACACAACCAGCGGGCTATGGGCGCGGCTGCTCCGGGTTTCCGGATACGGCGCGTAGCGCCACAGGTGCAGGCGTACCGACGATAGGACCCAGAGGCCCGCTGCACACGCGCAGCGGGCCTTCTCTGTCTGTCACGCCGAGGCGATAGGTCACGAGTTGAGCGCACGATGAGCGCACAGGTACTCGTCCTCAACCGGAACTTCGAGCCACTGTCCGTGTGCGGCTGGCAGCGGGCGGTGTCCATGGTGTACGTCGGCAAGGCAATCGTCGTCGAGTCTGACTCGCGGGTGCTGCACTCCCCGAGCACCGAGATGCAGATGCCGACGGTCGTCAAGCTGTCGTACCAGGTGAGCCGCCCGCTCCCCAAGCTCAAGCTCTCGCGGCAGAACCTGCTGGCCCGCGACCGCCACACCTGCCAGTACTGCGGGCGTCGCAGCAAGAACCTGACTGTCGATCACGTCATCCCACGCGAGCGCGGCGGGACGTCGTCGTGGCAGAACCTGGTGGTCTGCTGCAGCGACTGCAACAACAAGAAGGGCAATCGCACCCCTCGCGAGGCCGGCCTGCGGCTCATCCGCCGCCCCCGGCGGCCCAAGTTCATCCCGTACCTGAGCTTCGCGACCTTCACGGCGGCGGTGAAGAACCCCATCTGGCGCTACTACCTGGAGCCGTTCGCGCCACACCTCGTGGGCTCCTGAACGTCGCGAGTGGACGCGGCGCTCGACGGCAACCCGACGCCGGCGACGGCCCATCCGTCGCCGTGTGTAGTTCTGCGGGCGGCGGGGCAGGTCTGACCCGGCACGCGGCGAAGTATGATGGGCGCACGATCCTCGCCCACCGGCACGGCGGGAGGCCGATCGATGGCCCTCTTCGACGATATCCAGGCGGTCCTCGAGCACAGACCGCCCCGGCGACTTCCGGTGTTCTGTCTCTCCCAGGAGTTCGATGCGAAGTACGCCGGCCTGACGTATCAGGAGTACATCCAGTCCCCCGAGACCATCGTTGACGCCCAGCTCCGGGCCATGACGCAGTTCGGCTGGGACTGCGCGTGGCTGCACCTCGATGACACCTTGGAGTTCGAGCCCCTCGGTGTCGGCGTGGCGGCCGGCGGCGAGAATGTGGTGCCGTGCACCGCGGACTACCGCGACTTCGACCGCGCGACGCTGCGCTCGCTGACTGTCCCCGATTCGCGCAGCGCGCGCATGCCGCTGCTGCTCGACGCCGCGACGGGCCTGCGCGAGGCGGTCGGCGACGACAAGTGCGTCACCGGGCGCGTGGCGGCGCCCTTCAGTGCCGTGACGCTGATCTTCGGGATGCAGGAGAGCTTCTACGTACTGGTGGACGACCCCGATCTGTTCTCCGAAGCGCTCAAGTTCGCCGAAGAGCAGGCGGTGAGCTGGGGTCTGGCGCAGATCGAGGCGGGGTGCCATGCCATCTGGCTGGGCGACTGCAACGCCTCGCTGCACCTGATCTCGCCCGAGCACTACGAGCAGTGGGCGCTCGAGCCGTGCCGGCGCGTGACGGAGGCCTTCCAGGAGGCCGGCGGACTGGTCTTCCTGCACAACTCCGAGGATCGGGTTGAAGGGCTGGTGCTGCAGGCGGAGACGAAGCCGGACGTGCTCTCGATGGGGCCGGGCGTGGAGATCGCCGAGACGATCCAGGCACTGCGCGGCAGGCAGCCGTTGATGGGGAACGTGGACCCGATCGGCATGTTGACCGATGGCTCGGCGTCGGAGGTGGCGGCCGAGACCGATCGCCAGACGCGGCTGATGGCGGGCGGCGGTTGCATCCTCAACTCCGGCGAGTGCGTGCCGCGTGAGGCCAGGCGCGAGAATCTGCACGCCATGGCCGACACTGCGCGGCGGGTCTGGGACGTCATCGGGCCGCGCGCAGGATAGGGGCCACACGCTCGCCGGCGACCACAGAGCTCAGTGGGCCTCGCCTTGCCACCGCTCGGGGGCATTGACAGTCGTTCGGTTTTAGCATACAATTGTTCGCGATATGCGAACGATGGATTCGCTGGCAGAGACGCTCTGGCCGACTGGCCGTCGGCGCATTCTCGGGCTGCTGTTCGCGCATCCTGACGAAGAGTGGCACCTGCGCGACATCGCGCGACTCACGGACCTCGCGCCCGCGACGGTGCAGCGTGAAGCAACTGCACTCCACGAGGCGGGCATCCTGACCCGTCGGCGGTCCGGTCGTCAAGTCTACTACTGCGCGGACACGTCCTGTCCGATCTTCCTGGAGCTGCAGGGCATTGCCCTGAAGACGACCGGACTTGCGGATGTCGTCCGGCGTAACCTCAGGCGCCTTGCGGATCGCATCGAAGTCGCCTTGATCTTCGGTTCGATGGCGCAAGGGAACGTCACCAACGAAAGCGACGTCGATCTGTTCGTGGTCGGAGACATCGGGCTGCGCGATCTCGCGCCGGCCCTGCGCGAGATGGAGCGGACGCTCCGGCGCGAGGTAAACGCCATCACCATGAGCGCCGGCGAGTTCGCCGAACGCCTTGCGGACGGCGAGCACTTCGTGACCGGCGTCCTGGATGAGCCGATGATCTTCGTGGTCGGAGACGCCGATGACCTTGCGCGACTTGCAGACAGAGGGACGGCTACGCCGTCATGGCGCCTCCCCGGGCGAGATAGCTGACCTGCTGATCAAGGCTCAGCAGGCCGTGCATGACTGCGGGGCCTCCTCGGTCTCGCCCGACAGTCGTTTCGTGATCGCCTATCACGGGGCGCTCTCGGCCGCGACGGTCGTATTGGCCGCATGCGGCTATCGTCCCGCCACGCATGGCTATCACGAGACGGTCTTCGCGGCGCTGCCGCTGGTCATGGCTGAGGCCAGTGAGCTGGCCGGCTACTTCGACCGGTGCCGGCGCAAGCGCAACCAGGCGCTCTATGACCGCTTCGGGCGTGTCTCCGAGGATGAACTCGACGAACTGGTCAAAGCGCTGCAGGAGTTCATCCCAGAGGTCAAGGCGTGGCTGGCTGAACACCACCCGCCGCTGTATCCGGGGACGCTCGAGACCTAGACGAGGGGGCGACCAATGCCCGACAGCATGAAGGCGGCAGTCCTGCACCACGTGCACGACATGCGCATCGAGCGGGTGCCCGTGCCGCAGCTCAGCCCCGAGCGCGACGTCCTGGTGCGCGTGCGCTCGGTGGGGATCTGTGGCTCGGACGTGCACTTCTTCGAGCGCGGGGCCATCGGCAACATCAGGCTGCAGCAGCCGACCATCATGGGCCACGAGGCGGCCGGTGAGGTGGTCGAGGTGCTGGGCGACGCCTGCGGCCTGCGACCCGGCGATCGCGTGGCCGTCGAGCCGGGCTACACCTGCCGCCGCTGCGAGTTCTGCCGCTCCGGGCGCTACAACCTGTGCCCCGACGTGGTCTTCCTGGCCGCGCCGCCCGTGCACGGGGCGTTCTGCGAGTACCTGGCCTGGCCGTCGGACTTCATGTTTCGGCTGCCCGAAGGCATGTCTCTGGACGAGGGCGCGATGATCGAGCCGCTGGCCGTCGGCATCTCCGCCGCCAGACGCGCGGGCGTGGGGCCGGGCGACAGCGTGGCGGTGCTGGGCGCCGGGCCCATAGGGCTGACTACGCTGCAGGCGGCCATCGCCCACGGCGCCACGTGTGTCATTGTCAGCGATCTCGTCCCGATGCGGCTCGAGGCCGCCGCACGGCTCGGCGCGACCGATGTCATCGACGCCTCGCAGGCCGACGCCGAGGCCGCAATCATGGAGCTGACCGATGGGCGCGGGGTGGACGTGGCCTTCGAGTGCGCGGGGGCCGTCCCGGCGTTGCAGATGGCCATGCGCGTGGCGAGGAACGGCGGGACGGTGCAGCTTGTGGGCATGCCCGCCGAGCAGCACCCACAGATCCCGCTTTACGAGATCATCAACCGCGAGCTTGACGTGCTCGGCCTCTTCCGCTACGCCGGCTGCTACCCGCCCGCCATCGCGCTGGTCGAGGCCGGGCGCGTGGACGTCGAGTCGCTGGTGACCCGCCACTTCGACCTCGACGACACGGCAGATGCCATGCGCTTCGTCTCCGAGCACAAGGACGAGGTCATCAAGGCCGTCGTGCATCCGTAGATCCGACACGCCATGCCGGGCTGGAAGCCCGGCATGCGCGGTTGTGCGCCGCGTGGCGCTACTGAGGTGCTTTCGACATGGACTGGGAGTCGATCCGCCCGCTTCTGCCCGGGCTCGCCATGCTGGTCTTCCTGACCGCGATCTTCTGGTTCGTGGTCATCCGACCCACGAAGAAGAGCCAGCAGGAACACATGAACCTGATCGAGGGCCTGACCCCCGGCGACCGCATTGTGACGGTGGGGGGGATTCACGGCAAGGTGACGCGCGTGCGTGAGGACAGCTTCGAACTCGAGGTGGGGAGGGACCTGGTGCTGACCTTCGACCGCCGCGCCGCGCGCAAGCGGCAGGAGGACTAGCCGCGGACGGAGGACGGGATGAGTACGACCGCGCTGACCATCGCCTTCGCCGTGCTCGCCGCGCTCGTCGTCGCTCTCGCGGTCGCCGTGGTGCTGCTCCATCGCGAGCAGCGGCGGAGGCGGTTCGATGAGCCGACGGTCCGCGCCGTTGCGGATGCGCTGCAGGGCGGCCGGGACGAGGAGGCGCTGACGCAGCTTCTCGAGTACCTCGAGGGCCTCACCGGGCGCGTCAACTCCCTCGCCGAGCACGCGCGGGCGCTGGACCAGACGCTCGAGCGCTTCCGCGACCGCAGCCGCGCACACCTGCAGCGCATCGGCGTCGTGCGCTTCGACGCCGGCGAGTCGGTCAGCGGGCGGCTGTCATGCGCGCTGGCCATCCTCGACGCCCACGATAGCGGGTTCCTCATCACCACGCTGTACGACCTGGAGCGCTCGCGCACCTTCGTGCGGGCGGTGAAGGCCGGCCGCACCGACAAGGAGCTGCTCGAGCCCGAGCGTGAGGCCCTCGACATGGCCGTGCGGGGCGGATTGTCGGCGAGCGCGGACAGCGCGGCCTTCGCGGCCTGGCTCGCCGTCGATCGGGGTCTCGCCGACAACACCATCGAGGCCTACACCCGCGACCTGCGCGACTACGGCGACTTCCTGCGCGGCCGGGGCACCGATGACTTCGCGGACGCCTCGCGCCAGGACGTCATTGACTTCGTGAGCTTCCTGCAGCGCGACCGGGGCCTGGCGCGCACTACCATCTCCCGCAAGCTCTCCAGCGTGCGCGGGCTGTACCGCTTCCTGCTCATCGACGGTCGCACCGATGCCGATCCCGCGGCCGACATCGACCTGCCCAAGCCCGCCGAGCGCCTGCCCAAGGTGCTGACGGTCGAGGAGTGCAAGCGGCTGCTCGAGACTCCCGACCGCAGCGACCCGCGGGGCCTGCGCGACGCGGCGATGATCGCGCTGCTGTACGCCTCCGGGCTCCGCGTCTCGGAACTCGTCGGCCTGGCGCTCCACGAGTTGAACCTTGACGCGGGCGTGGTGCGCACGATCGGCAAGGGCTCGAAGGAGCGCATCGTACCCGTGGCGCCGCTGGCGCTGCACCTCGTGCGGCGCTACCTGGACGAGGCCCGGCCCGAATTCGGGCGCCATCCCGGCGAGGACGCGATCTTCCTGACGCGCCTGGGGCGGCCGTTCACGCGCGGGGGGTTCTGGGCGCGGCTGAAGGAGTACGTGCGCCTGGCCGGGCTGCCGGAGGACACATCGCCGCACACGCTCCGGCACTCGTTCGCCACGCACCTGCTCTCGGGTGGCGCGGACCTGCGCGCCATCCAGGAGATGCTGGGCCACGCGA